>NZ_JBIWEO010000004.1:0-276858 GCF_044762555.1 Pseudomonas sp. NPDC096917
AAGGCGCTCTGGCCGTCGCCGAACACCAGGTGGTGGCCTTGGGCGCTGTGCCGGAAGTGGTAGTGGATGCCTTCTTCTTCGCACAGGCGCTGTATGAAGTGCAGGTCGGTTTCGTGGTATTGCACGCAGTAATCACGGGCCTGATAGGTCGTGTCGAGCGTGAAGCTGCAGGCGTTGCTGGAGATGCCGTGCTCTGCCAGGAGCTGGCCAATGATCTGCTCGACCGTCAGGTGCTGGAAAATCCGCTGGTTGGTGCGGTGCTCAAGGTAGGCCAGCTGCGGCACCAGGGTCAGGGTGTAAAACGTCAGGCGCTGATGGGTGTCGCCTTGGGCAATGGAGTAGACGTGCCCGTGAACGCCTACGTCCCCGGCGGCGTAGGCCAGAAAAGCCGGTGTGTGCAGCAGCGCCACCCAGTCCAGATCGGAACGCTCACTGATCAGTTCCAGTTCAAAGACGTAGGGCGTGCTGAGGGCTTCTTTGCCGGTGAAGGACAGGACCTGAAAGTCGCCGGTAAAGGCGTCAATGGTCAGGCTGAAACGAAACGGGGGCTGTGAGCGTGACATCCGCGATTCCTTGCGCTGCGGTCGTCCTGATGTAACAAAACGTCAGGTTTCCTTCGGTGCGCAAGTGTGCAAGGGCGGTGCAGAAGCTGGATGTAGGGCGGATCTATGCCGGCCAAGG
Organism: Pseudomonas sp. NPDC096917; assembly: GCF_044762555.1. Lineage (NCBI taxonomy): Bacteria > Pseudomonadati > Pseudomonadota > Gammaproteobacteria > Pseudomonadales > Pseudomonadaceae > Pseudomonas > Pseudomonas sp. NPDC096917. Next base: position 682 of record NZ_JBIWEO010000004.1, read on the forward strand.
CTTTGGGCGAATATTAGGTAGGAATTTGGAGGCAATAAATGTAGTCCGTATTCTTGCAAGTGCAAGAATACGTCCTGTTTTTACCGTCACGGTTCTTCCGGCATCCAGGCCGATTGACCCACTTTGCAGCCCCTGCGTTCGACCTTGCGAAGTCGCGGGCATCCAATGCCTCGCTCGGCACCCCAGGCTGTTTGGTGAAAAGAGACAGCCTGGTGATGACCATTGCTCAAAGGGATTGAAGCCTAAATGGCGATTTTCCACAGCTGCGATTCATCAAACCGCCACGCCGTACTTTCCGCTTCAAGGGGCGGCACGACCAGTTCGCTGCCTGTGCCCGGCAGTCGCGGCACAGCGCCTAGCAAGCGCTGGGTATAAGCGTGTTGCGGGTTTTCAAACAGCGTTTCGACCGGCGCGCGTTCCACCACTTTTCCGTGACGCATCACCAACACTTCGTCGCTCACATGCCGAATCACACCCAGGTCATGGGAAATAAACAGATACGCCAGCCCTAGCGCCGCTTGCAGGTCTGCCAACAAATCCAACACCTGCGCCTGCACCGAGACGTCGAGTGCCGAGACCGGCTCGTCACAAATGATCACTTTCGGGTTGCTGGCAATTGCCCGGGCGATGGCCACGCGCTGGCGTTGCCCACCTGACAATTGCAAGGGCCTGCGCGCGGTCAGATCGGCCGGCAGGCGCACTTGCTCCAACAACTCGCTGATGCGCGCAGGCTGTTGCGCTGCTGACACCCCCGCCACATCCAGCGCATCGGCAAGGATCTGGCCGATGCTCCAACGCGGATCGAACGAACTCAGCGGGTCTTGATAGATCACGCTGATGTCACGCCGATGCACACGACGGTCTTTTTCCAGCACCCGTTCAGCACCTGCGCCCGACCAAGCAGAGTCAAGAAACTGCACCTGACCGGCATCCGGCTCCAGCAGCCCGAGCACGATACGCGCAACGGTGGTTTTGCCCGAGCCGGACTCTCCAACGATGCCCAACGTACGCCCCGCCCGCAGCTCAAAGCTGACGTCATCCACCACCTGACGCGGTTGCTGATCGGGGCCGATGTAGCGTTTGCCCAACCCGGTGGCTTTGAGCAACACCGGCGAGGTGGCGCCGGGGCGAGGCGCTAGCGCCTGAGCACTGCCTTGTGATGACAGGCGCGTCCCCCGCGCATGTTCGGCGGGCACCGCGTCCAGCAACGCTTGGGTGTAGGGGTGGCTGGGGTAACGTAACACTTGCTGCATGGGCCCTTGCTCGACCACCACACCATGGCGCAGCACCAGCACCTCATCGGCCAACTGCGCAACCACTGCCAAATCATGGCTGATGATCAGCAGCGAGTCGCCGCGAGCCTTGATCTCTTGCAGCACTTGCAGAATCTGCGCCTGTACCGTGGCGTCCAGTGCGGTGGTCGGTTCGTCGGCGATCACCAGTCCAGGGCTCATGGCCAGCGCACTGGCAATCAACGCCCGCTGACGCAGCCCCCCGGACAACTGATCGGGACGCTGGCGAGCACGCAGTTCGGGCTCGGGCACGCCGACGTTCTCCAGCAATTCGATGACCCGCTCGCTGCGGCTGCGTCGATCCCCCCAGTTGTGGGTCTTGAGGACTTCGAGAATTTCCTTGCCCACGGGCCGCAAGGGATCGAGTGAGACCAGCGCATCCTGCAACACGAAGCCGATGCCTTTGCCACGCAATCCGCGCCAGCCGCGTTCGGACAACGCGAGCAAGTCCTGCCCGCCATAACTCAAGGTGCGAGCCGTCACCCGCGCGCCCGCACCGGCCAGGCCAATCAGGCTGCGGGCGGTCACGCTTTTGCCTGAGCCCGACTCCCCCACCAACGCCAGGGTTTTGCCTGGCGCCAGGGTAAAAGACACATCGCGCACCACAGGCTGGCCGGAAAATTCGATGGATAAGCCTTCGACGATCAAATATTTGTCGCTCATGACAGACGACCCTCCAGACGTTGTTGCAGGTAACGACCAGCGACCGTGGTCGACAGCGTGGTGAGTACGATGAACAGCCCCGGGAAGAAGGTCAGCCACCAGGCATTGGCCACAAAGTCGCGGCCCATGGACAGCATGGTCCCCCACTCCGGCGCTGGCGGCGGTGCGCCCAAGCCCAGAAAACTCAGAGCCGAGGCCCAGACAATTGCCTGGCCAACCCCCATGGTCAGGGTCACGATCAGCGGGCGCATGGCATTGGGCAGCAGTTGGCGCACAATGATGCGCCACGTCGGGTGGCCAAGGGCGACAGCCGCTTCGATGTAGCCTGCGTTACGCACGGCCAATACCTGACCACGCACCATCCGCGCATAACCGGGCGCCGTGCCCAATCCAGTCGCAACAATCAGCGGCCCGATACCGCTGCCAAATACCGCGACAAACAGCAGCGCGAGGATCAGGCTGGGGAACGCGAATAGAATTTCCAGCAGCCCGTTGACCCCGCGATCCAGCCGAGGCCCGCCGAGCCCGCCCAGCAGCCCCAGAACAATCGCGATCGCCATGGCCAACACAGTGGCCGCCAAACCGATCAGCAACGACTGGCGTGTGCCGTAAATCACCCGCGAGAAAATATCGCGCCCCGATTGATCGGTGCCAAACCAGTGGCCCCATCCAGGGGGATGAAACGCGTCATTCGGCACAATCGCCAAGGGGTTGCTATGGGCGAAGAGTTGCGGCACCAGCGCCGCGATGATCACAAACAGCAAAAATCCGAACGCTAGCAGCGGGCCCGGTCGTACTTTGCGGGCGACACGCTGCACCCGAATACCCGGCAATTGAGTCTCCAAAGTCAGTGCGCTCATGCTGTTTTCCCCTGTTGGCGAGGGTCGACCCACAGGTACAACAGGTCAACCACAATGTTGGCCAGTACATACACCGCAGCCACCGCCAGGCTGATACCAATGGTCAGCGGCAAGTCCTGCGCCTGCACCGCCTGATACAACTGGCGGCCCAGCCCTTTGCGCGAAAAGATCACTTCAATCACGACCGCACCGCTGATCAAGGCGCCGATGGCCCAGCCTGACAATGAAATGCCAGGCAACACGGCATGCCGCAGCGCGTGCTTGAAGCGCACGGCCGTCTCACTCAAACCGCGCGTCCGGGCGGTCAGGACAAAGGGTTGTTCCAAGGTAAATTCCAATGACTCGCGAGTCACTTGAGCGATAAAGCCCGCGAGCGGAATCGCCAGCGCCAAAGACGGCAACACCAGCGTGCGCCAGCCATCGCTCCCGGCAGGCGGGAACCAGCGCAAGCCAAAGGCAAACACCGCCAGCAGCAAAATACCGACCCAGAAATGCGGCAATGCGGCGCAAACGGTTTCGGCCAGCGATGCCAGACTGGATACCCAACGCAGACGTCCCGCAGTGAGTACGGTCAGCAACAACACCAACAGCCAGGCCAGCAGCAGCGAGGCAAAGGTCAGTTGCAGCGTCGCCCAGGACTGCTGGGCAAGCACCTGGGTGACCGGCAAATGCTGAGAGTAAGAAACCCCTAGATCGCCCTGAACCAGACGGCCCAGATACATCACGTATTGAACCGCCAAAGGTTTGTCCAGGCCGTATTCGCGGGTGGCTTGGGCGATGGTTTCCGGGGTGGGATTAGCGCTCTGCCCACCCAGGATCGCCAGCACCGGGTCACCGGGTATCAAGCGCAGGGCAAAAAAGGTCAGGGTCGCCACAGCCCATAACACCAGCACCCCACCGCTCAGTCGCCAAACGGCACGCCGCCCCCATTGTGCCCAGCGTTTACGTTGTGGATTCACGGCTTCTAGTTGGCTCATTTGTTCACCCTTTTCATTTATTGACCCAGGCGTCATACAGATAAGTGACTGCCAAGGACGGCTCCAGCCGCACGCCTTGGGTGGTCTTGTAGATCCCCAGGCGCGAGCTTTGCGGGTAAGTGGTCAGTTGCAGGTATTGGTTCGAGGCAATCTGTTGCGCCTTGTCATACAGCGCACGTCGCTGCTCAGGATCTTGCGTGGCCAAGGCGTGCTGGATCAGCCTGTCAAAGGTCGCGTCGTTGAAGCCCGCGGTGTTCTGGTGATAGCCGCCGACACCGGCAGGGCGAATGAACTCAGAGCCAAAGATGATCCGCAGCACGTCAGCAGTATTGGTGTTCCAGTAGCCAAGGCGGATGTCGTAGTCCCAGTCAGCCTGGCGTTTGGTGGCTTGAACATCACTCATCAACTCGACAATGAGCTGGAAACCGGCTTGGCGTGTGGTGGCCTGCACCTGCTCCCAGAGCGTGACTTCCGAGGGCGGCGTTCGATTGCCCATCACCACGTGCACTTGCAGGCGCTTGCCATCACGGGTCCGGTAACCTTCGGCATCGCGCCCGGTCCAACCGGCTTCATCCAGCAGTTGGGCGGCACGCGCCGGGTCGTAGTCCTGAGCGTGCTCAAAGTCCGGACTGTAGAAGCGCGTTGCCGAACTCAGCGCTCCCCCTGCACGCGGGAACTCATTGAAGTACACACTTTTGAGTGCGCCCACGACATCGGCGCTGCGTACAAAGGCTTCACGCACCTTGAGATCATCGAACGGTGCGCGGGTGATATTCAGGGTACCGTTGGTAGGATTACCGGGACGCAGCGCAACCAGCAGGGTGAGGTCGGGATTGCGCCGCGCAGCCTCGTGGGACTCCGGAGGCAATGCCTCAATCACATCAACCTCCCCCGCTTGCAATGAGGCGAAACGAACGGAAGGTTCTTGAATGAACTTCCAGACGATCCGCTCCAGCCACGCCGGACCTTGATGTTTGGCGGTCGGCGGCGCCCAGTTGTAATCGGGGTTGCGCACCAGTTCGACTTGGCTTTGACGGTCCCAGCGAACAATCTTGAACGGGCCGCTGCCGACCGGACTTTCACAGTTTTCATCACGCGAGCGCAGCAAGGCGGTGGGCGACTCAATCCCCAGGAAACCCTGGGCCAGCACTTCCAGAAAGGCCGCGTAAGGCGTGGCCAGATGCACCACCGCCGTGTGTTCATCGATCACGTCAGTGCTGCGGTATTGACGGATATAACCGCCTGCCGTGCTCGATTGGGTCTTGGGGTTGGCCATGTGATCGAGATTGGCCTTGACCGCAGCAGCGTTGAACGGCGTGCCGTCGGTGAAGTGCACGTCATCGCGTAAATGGAAGGTGTAATCCAGGCCATCGGCAGACACCTCCCAACGCGTGGCCAGCCACGGCCCGATTTGGCCTTGCGCATCCATCGAGACCAGCGAGTCGAGGTATTGCTGACCGATGAATACCTGCGGCATATCACCTGACACATGCGGGTCGAGGCAGGTGGGTTCGCGATCGGTGGCGTAAATCAGGGTGCCGCCGCTGACCGGCTTGTCGCTGCGCGCGACGGTTGAAGTTGGCTGCTCACAGCCGATCAACACAGAGCACAGGGCCGCGATGCCGAGCAACGGAAGGTATCGAATAGAGGGGGGGTTATCGCGCATGAGGGCCTGCTGCCTTAAGTCCGGGAATAAGGCTATTGCACAAGGCATGCCGAGTTTTTTGCCCGCTAAACAGGCATGAATGGGCGTGGCAAGACCGTTAAAAGCAACAGTGTGTGCAGCAACTGTTAGAGAACCAACAGTTGCCTCAGAGTTGGAAACTGGCGGCAGCTCCCACAAATGATAGGTTTTAGCGGGTAAATCGCAGCGGCTTGGCCGGCTGCTGTAACAGGGCAGGATCGCGATAACGGGCGCCGAAATGGTCATCCGGCAAGCGCGCCTGCCCTGCGCCAAACAAGCGCTCGCGAAGGGTTTCGCCTTCGGTGTAACGCTCGCGAAAACGGCCACGACGACGCAGCTCCGGGATCACCAGCTCGATAAAGTCGCGGGCGGTTTCGAACGACAGGTACTGGCGCAAGTTAATCCCGTCGATGCCGTCGACATCCAGCCACTTTTCAATTTCATCCGCCACAACCGTCGGGGTTCCCGCCACGAAAAATCGCTCCCGGTTAAACCCCGAAAACTGGGCCAAGACCGTACCCACGGTCCACTCGGGTTTGTAGCGTTTCAAGTTCTCCCACCCCTCAACTTTGAGCTCGATCAAATCACTGATCAGCGCATCCCTGGGGTAGGCCGTAAGATCAATCGCCGACTGCGCATGGGCCAATGACGCTTCAACGCTCATCAACGCGCGATAGCTGTCGAGTTTGCGACTGACCTCTTCATCGGTGCGCCCCACAATGACCCCGGCCATGACAATGAATTTCAAACCCGCCGGGTCCCGTTCATGGACGATGGCCTTGTTGCGCATGGCCTGGATGTTGGCACGCACCTCTCGGGTGTCCAGGCCACCGGTGAAGACCACTTCGGCATGTCGACCTGCAAACTCGATACCGGCCGGTGAACCGGTTGCCTGAAACAACACGGGGGTGCGCTGGCGCGAGGGCTGGCACAGGTGGGGGCCGGCCACGCGAAAGTGCTCGCCAACGTGGTTGATATAACGCACTTTTTGCGGGTCGGTGTACACGCGCTGCTCGCGGTCCTGGATCACCGCATCATCATCCCAGGAGCCCTCCCACAACTTATAGAGCACATCCAGGTATTCATCGGCGATTTCATAGCGGTGGTCGTGCACCACCTCGCTGGCATGCCCGAAATTGCGCGCAGCATTGGGCAGGTAGGAGGTGACAATGTTCCAGCCAACCCGGCCCCTGGTCAGATGATCAAGGGTGCTCATGCGCCGGGCAAAGGCAAACGGAGGCTCGTAGGTGGTCGAAAACGTCGCACCAAACCCCAGATTCTGGGTGACGGCGGCCATGGCCGGAATCACCATCAGCGGGTCGTTGCTGGGGATCTGCATGGCTTCGCGCAATGACGTTTCGGGGCCATCGCGAAAACGGTCGTAGGTGCCGATCACGTCCGCCAGAAACACCCCGTCGAACGTCCCGTACTCCAGCAGTTGCGCGAGCTCGGTCCAGTAATCCAAGTCGTTGAAGCGGTGTCGATTGTTCTCAGGGTGGACCCACAAGCCGTGAACGATATGGCTCACGCAGTTCATTTCAAAAAGGTTGACGTGCAGTTGCTTGGGCATCGCCCGTACTCCTTCCTATGGCGCTGGATTGGGGATGCGCTGATGGATGGCCTCAATCCGGGCCAGGATCTGCTCATTGAGGGTGACGTGAAGCGCACTGAGGTTATCGCGCAGTTGAACCAGGCTGGTCTGCCCGGTCAGGGCGCTGGCCACAAAGGGTTTGTTGATGACATACGCCAGGGCCAATTGCGCCGGGGTCAGGTTGTGCTCTTGGGCGATCTGCACATAACTGGCGATGGCTTCTTGCGCCAACACGCTGTCGTAGCGACTGAAGGTTCGATACACCGCCGCCAGGCGCGAGCCTTCGGGACGCGCACCGCCCAGGTACTTACCGGTGAGGGTGCCGAAGGCCAGCGGCGAGTACGCCAGCAGCCCCACCCCTTCGCGATGGGTGAATTCCGACAGGCCACCCTCGTACAGGCGATTGAGCAAGCTATAGGGGTTTTGCACACTGACAATTCGCGGCAGGCCCAGACGCTCGCTCTGCTTGATAAATTCCGCCACGCCCCACGGCGTTTCGTTGGACACACCGATGTACCGCACCTTGCCCGCCTTGACCTGATCGGCCAGCACCGACAAGGTTTCTTCAATGGCCACGCTCTGCGTGTCTTCGACATACGGGTATTCGCGCTGCCCGAAAATATTGGTCGGGCGATCCGGCCAGTGCAGTTGATAGAGATCGAGATAGTCGGTGTTGAGGCGCTTGAGGCTGCCATCCAGGGCTTCGACGATATTGCGCCGGTCGTGGCGGGTCAGGCCGTCGCGAATGTGCAACTGGCCGCCGGGTTCACGGGCCGGACCGGCAATTTTGCTCGCCAGTACGATGTCCGCACGACGCGCCCTGTTCGCCGCCAGCCAGTTACCAATGTAACGTTCGGTGGTGCGCCAGGTTTCGCCGCGCGTGGGCGTGGGGTACATCTCGGCGGTGTCGATCAGGTTGACACCTTCGGCCAGCGCCAGATCGATCTGCTGATGGGCATCGCGTTCGCTGTTCTGATGGCCCCAGGTCATGGTGCCAAGACCCAGAATGCTGACTTTTATGTCGCTGTTGCCCAGTTGACGGTAATGCATGGAGAGTCCTTTTATTAGGCAGTTAATGCAATCACGTTAAACACCCGAAGTGTTTATCACTGCCAAGGACTTATGCACCGAACATGCCACCGACAATCACCTGATAACAAACGACTGCCCGCCTGCGCGCCATGGGTTCATTCACTCATGCACGCGGTGCGATGCATTGTTGAACGTCATGCACTGTGTGTATCGACTGTTGCCCCCCCAACAACACTGGCCCTGTACGGGCGAGCCTGCCTCGCGATCTTTTGATCGTTGAAAAGGTCAAAAAATCGCGCCTGCAACGCGTTAGAAACCCGGAACGATTTGGCCTTTATAGCGAGTCAGGATGAACTGACGCACGGCATCAGAGTTCAACGCCTTGGCCAGTTTCTGGATACCTGGATCGTTGATGTTGTCCGGACGAGCGACCAGAAACTCGACATACAAGTCCTTGCCCTTCTCGACAATCAACGCACTGTTGGTGTCAATACCGGCTTCCAGCGCGTAGTTGGCAAACACAAATGCCAAATCCACCTGGCTCACCGAGCGCGCCAGCATTGCGCCTTCCAGCTCACGGATTTTCAGGTGCTTGGGGTTGGCCACGATGTCACGGGTGGTCGCCTGCGGATTGCCCGGTTCTTTGAGCGTAATCAGTTTGGCTTCCTCAAGCAGCACCAGCGCGCGCCCCGCGTTTACCGGGTCATTGGGAATCGCCACCGAGGCGCCGTCTTTGAGCTCGGAGATGTTCTTGATGTTGGTCGAGTAGGCACCAAACGGTTCGATGTGCACCCCTACGACGGGCACCAGATCAGTTCCACGAGTCTTGTTGTACTCATCCAGAAACGGCCGGTATTGGTAATAGTTGGCGTCGATGTTCTTTTCTGACAGCTGTTTGTTGGGCTGGATAAAGTCGTTGAACACTTTGATCTGCAAATCAACGCCCTCCTTCGCCAACTCAGGCTTAACAAACTCAAGGATTTCGGCGTGCGGAACCGGGGTTGCGCCCACAACCAGTTTTTCATTGGCCTGGACGCTAAAGGCGGCCACCACGGCCACCAGAGCAAGAAGCTTTTTCATTGCACAAACTCCAAACAATTAGAAATGGACCGTCTCAACGACGGCTGTAATGCGAAACCAGACGATCCCCGGTCATTTGCAGCCCCTGCACCAGCATGACCAGCAGCGCCACGGTGACCACCATGACGTCGGTCTGAAAACGCTGATAACCAAAACGAATCGCCAGATCCCCGAGGCCACCACCGCCGATCACACCCGCCATCGCGGTGTAATCAACCAGCACAATGGCGGTCACGGTGACGGCGGCAATCAGCCCCGGGCGCGACTCCGGCAATAAGGTGTGCCAAATGATCTGCCACGTGGTGGCGCCCATGGACTGGGTGGCCTCCACCAACCCGCGATCGACTTCGCGCAGTGCGGTTTCCACCAGCCGCGCGAAGAATGGCGTGCACCCCACCACCAACGGCGCAATAGCCCCGGCCACGCCCAGCGAGGTGCCGGCAAGCAAGGTGGTCACCGGGATCAGCACAATCAGCAAAATGATGAAAGGCAACGAACGCAGGATGTTCACCACCACCGACAGCACTCGGTACATGCCGGGTTTAGCGTGCAGCTGCTTGCCGGTGAGGTACAGCAACACCCCCAACGGCAACCCCAGCAACACAGTGAAACCCAGGGCCATGCCCAGCATGCTCAAGGTATCGAGGCAAGCCTGACCGATTTCTGGCCAGTTAATATTGCTCAGCAACGCCCCCATGCTCACGACCAGTCATGGCGCGGTGGGTTAACACCGTTGAGCAACCAGTTGCCGACCGCGTGGTACTTCCAGCGCACCGGGTCATGCAGGGTGTGCACGCGGGCGTTACGCCAGTGCCGATCATGGTTGTGGCGCGCCAGCGAAGAGCGCGTACCGCCCAGTTCAAACAGCCGGGCGCTGGCTTCCAGAGCGATTTCGGTGGTCAGCACTTTGGCCTTGGCGACGGCCACGGAGGCCCGCGCCACGCCGTCTTCATCGGGGTCAGCACGCACGCTGTCCATGACGTTTGCGGCGCGTTCGAGCAAGGCTTCAGAGGCATCCAGTTGAATGCTCAGTTTGCCGATCTGGATGACGGTCAGCGGGTCGTCACTGGCCTTTTCCAACCCTGAATCGATCCATGGGCGCGCGTGATCACGAACAAAGCTCAGGGTGTCGCGCAAGGCGGCCCGGGCGATGCCTGCGTCAATGGCCGCCGTGGTGATTTGGGCAAAAGGCCCGGCCAGGGTCGGGTTCTCATAGGAGCGATAGGTCTTGAAGACGTTAAACGCCGGCACACGCAGGTTTTCAGCCAATACCGTGCCGCTGGCCGTGTTGCGCTGCCCCATGCTCGACCAGTCATCCACCACGATCAACCCTGGGGTGTTGCGCGGTACAAACGCCAAGTGGGCTTTTTCATCGTGATCCAGCGCCAGCACACCGAGCCAATGAGCGTACAACGAACCGGTGCAATAGCCTTTGCGACCGTTAATGACCACCTCATCGCCTTGCGTGACAAAACGGGTCTGAATGTCTTGAACCGTCTTGCCGCCGGTTTCCGAAATGGCATTGGCGAAGCGATTGCCCTTGAGCGCCAGGTTGAAGAACCAGGCTTTTTGCTCGTCGGTGCCTTGCAGGCGGATGTCTTCAAGCAAGCAGTAGTGGTTTTGCGGGATCTGCCCGAGCGAAGCATCGGCGGCAGAAATAATGGTGATCACTTCAGCCAGCGTGGCGTACGAGACCTCTGCACCCCCCCACTCTTTGGGTACCGTAATGCCCCACAGACCGCTGTTGGAGAACACGTCAACCACCTCGGCGGGCACTTCACGCAGCCGATCGCGCTCAGCGTCACCTTCGAGTAAAAACGCCGCCACTGTATGGGCGACGTCTATGGCTTCTGCGTCTGTGCCAATGACATGGGCATCGGCGACAGACAGTGGGTAAGGGGCGTCGGCAGGGGTGTACGACATGAAGTTCTCACTCTTTACTCGTGTTGGATCGCCAACAAGTGCGACCGTTACAAGAGGTAGAGCAGAAACTATGCCATCTATTTTTCACTTTAAAATCAATAGGTTATGTTTTATGCAGCGCCTGCATAGTTGTCAGGGCAACAGTCTGCGCAGCAACTGTTGCTTTGCCAACACCTCATCGCAGTACGTTTTTGAGGGGTACAACCTGTGTCGTCACTGGCGCAGGCCCTTCCAAAGACAGGGCTTCTACACCCCCATCGCAGCCTGCGGCAGCGGCTACAGGGTTCAGGTGCTCTGTTTTTGCCGGGTCAGTTCCTCAATCAGCAATTGGGTCGGAGCGCTAAGCGCTACACCCTGCCGAGTGACGATTTGATAGGGTTCGCTGCGTGATTTCAGTTCAAGCGCCAAGCGCGTCAGCATGGCGTGACTCACGGCCATTTGCGCAACGTCTACGGGCATCACGGCAACCAGTTGCGGGTCTTGGCGCAGCAGCGAGAGTGTGGTGAAGGTCGACGAGGTTTCTATCGGGTAGGTCGGAAAGTTAAGTCCGGCTTCTCTGAACTCGCGTTCCAGGGTCAAGCGCATGGGCATATTGACCGGAAACACTACCCACGGCGAGTCCGCCAGTTCGCTCAACGCCAAAGTGCTCCGGTCAGCAAAACGGTGCGCGGGGTTGGCAACCACGATCAATGGTTCCTGGTCGCGAAAGCGGCAGTCATACGCGGCCGGGTGTTTGCTGACACTGGTCCGGCAGATCGCCACGTCCAGCCGCCCTTCATCGAGCAAGGCCAACAGCCGGGCGCTGGTGTCTTCGACGATTTCGACTGATAACTGCGGCTGCTTTGCACGCAATTGCGCCAGGCAGTCCACCAACGCTGGCACTGCGCCCATGATCACACCCACCGATAACCGCCCGCCATGGCCTTGCATGATGCCGAGCATTTCTTCGCGCAGGTGCGCCACGTCAGTGTGGATCAAGCGCGCATAGCGGATCACACAACGCCCCAGATCATTGGGGGTCAGGCCTTTGGTCGTGCGCTCGAACAGGGTTGAGCCCAAGGTCGATTCTATTTCGTGCAGCGCCTTGGTCGCGCCAGGCTGGGTAATGGCCACGGACTCGGCCGCCTTGTGCAGCGAGCCGAAGTCGTCCAGCGCAATCAACAACCGCAATTGCTTGAGGCGCAGCCGGGAAATGATGGTCGTGAGGGATGGCAGCATAGGGGATGACTATTGGTTATCGCTCAATCAGCATCTGTCATTAGGCAGCATCCCTGACAAAAATTAAAGTGAACGCCAGATAGAGCCAAGCGCTCCACCATAAAAATAAGCAGCTAAGAGTTCACGCCATGCGTTTGATCCAATTTGAAACAGCTCAAGGCCAGCGCCATGTCGGCGTGGTCGAGGGCGACCAGATCCACATCGTGCGGGGCACCAAAAACACCCGTGAACTGGCCCTCAGCGCAATTCGTAAAGGCCTTGGTCTGGTCGAGCACGTGTTGGCTCAAGGTACTCAGGAAAGCACGCTCAGCTATCTCCAGCTACTGGAAGAAGGCCGTGTTCTGCCGCCACTGGACCATGAAGACCCGACCCACTGCCTGATCAGCGGTACGGGCTTGACCCACTTGGGCAGCGCCTCGACTCGCGACAAGATGCACCAGCAAAATACCGCCGATCAATCCGCCATGACCGATACCGCGCGTATTTTCCAGTGGGGCATTGAAGGCGGCCGTCCGACATCCGGCACGGTGGGCGTTCAACCGGAATGGTTCTACAAGGGTGATGGTTCAATTGTGGTACGCCCCGGCAGCGCCTTTGATAAACCTGCGTTCGCAGAAGATGCTGGCGAAGAACCCGAGCTGACCGGCCTCTACGTGGTCGGCGACGACGGCAAGCCTTATCGTGTGGGCTTTGCCTTGGGCAACGAGTTTTCTGACCATGTGATGGAGCGCCGCAACTACCTGTACCTGGCGCATTCCAAATTGCGCAATTGCAGTTTCGGCCCTGAGTTGCGCGTGGGTGAACTGCCGCGCCACCTGACCGGCATGAGCCGCATCCTGCGCGACAATGAAGTGATCTGGGAAAAAGAATTTCTGAGCGGTGAGGACAACATGTGCCACAGCCTGGAAAACCTTGAATACCATCACTTCAAGTACCCCCAGTTCCTGCGTCCGGGTGATGTGCACGTGCATTTTTTCGGCACCGCCACGCTGTCGGTTGCCGACAATATTCAGACCCGCGAAGGCGACCGGTTCGAGATCAGCATGCCGGAGTTCGGCGCACCGCTGATCAACGGCATACAGGCAGGCGCCGCTGAACTGCCAGCAGGCAAGGTCACACCGTTGTAGATGTACGTGGCGGGTCTGTAACAGGGCCCGCTCCCCGCTTGATAAAAAACATAAAAAAGCGAGATAGACATGAACAGTAAAACTGCATCCGCAGCTGCGCCCCAAGCCGCTGAAGTCGCAGATGCCTCGCGGCCTACGACGGTGCGCTGGCGCATATTTTTGATCCTGCTGCTGTTATCGGCAATCAACTACATCGACCGCGCGTCACTGTCGGTGGCCATGCCACTGATTTCAACCGAATTTGAAATGACCCCGGCCCTGGAAGGCCTGATGCTCAGCGCGTTTTTCTGGTCATACGCCCTCATGCAAATCCCTGGCGGGATGCTGCTGGACCGTTTTCAGGTGCGCAATATCGTTGGTGTAGCCACGGTGAGCTGGGGCTTCTTCCAGGCCATCGCAGGCGGTGCTCACAGCTGGATGACCTTACTGGCCACGCGTATTGGCCTGGGTGTGGCCGAATCACCAATCATGCCCGCCGGTGCCAAGCTGAACGGCGCCTGGCTGACCCCCAATGAACGAGGACGCGGTGCAACCCTGGTCGATGGCGGCGCGCCGCTGGGTACTGCGTTCGGCGCGATCATCATTGCGGGCCTGATCACCTGGTTCGATTCATGGCGTATCGCGTTCGTGATCGCCGGTGTCGGCACCATGATTGTCGGTGTGTGGGCCTGGTGGTACATCCGCAATAACCCGGCTGAGCACCCGAAAGTCAACGCAGCTGAACTGGCCTACATCACCAACGCCAACGCCGAAGCGGCGAAAACCAACGGCGAGCGCAAAGCGATCCTCAAAGACCTGCTGAAAAGCCGCTCGGTACTGGCGATGTTCGCCGGCTATGCCTGTTACAACAGCGTGTTCTACGGCCTGCTGACCTGGATGCCGAGCTACCTGCACAAAGCCCACAACCTGGACATCAAGGCCATGGGCGGCGCTACGTTCCTGATTTTCATGTGCGGCTTTATTGGCGAGATCTTTGGCGGTTGGCTGGCCGACAAATGGAAAGACGCGGGCGGCGCGCCGAACAAAGTCATGCGCACCATGTTTGGCGGTTCGGCTGCGATTGCGGCTCTGTGCATCCTGCTGGTGGCGTACACCCCGGATGCGTTCACAGTGATTTCACTGCTGTGCGTGGCGCTGTTTTTCATTCGCTGGTGCGGTATGTACTGGTGCCTGCCGGCCATTCTGGGCGGCAAATCCAAGGCGGGTGTGCTGGGTGGCAGCATGAACTTCTGCGGCAACATGGTCGGCGTGATTGTGCCGATCCTGATCGGTCTGATCGTGCAATTCACCGGTTCCTATTTCCTGGCGCTGATCTTCTTTGTGGTGATGGCCTTCGGCCTGATGCTGTTCTCCTCCCTCATCGACTATCGTGAACGCGGCCTGGCCTGAGGCTCTGCATTTCATTGAGGTAACTGTGATGCAACTTATAACTAAAACAGGCAGCGAAAATGCTGCCAATGCCGTGATCCGACTCAACCCGCTGGACGATGTGCTGATTGCCCGTCAGCCCATCCCCAAGGGGCTGGTGCTGGAAGCCGAAGGGCTTGAAGCACTGAATGCCATTGCTTCGGGTCACAAGATAGCCACCCGTGACCTGAAGATCGGCGAACCGCTGCGCCGCTACGGGCAGATCATTGGCTTCGCCAGCCAGCCGATCAAGGCCGGCGAGCATGTGCACGTGCACAACCTGGCCATGGGTGACTTTTCTCGTGACTACGCCTTTGGCGTAGATGCGCGCGGTATCGAGCCCTCGGCCAACGACACGTTCATGGGTATCGTGCGCGCAGATGGCCGCGTGGCCACCCGTAACTACGTGGGTATTCTGACCTCGGTGAACTGCTCGGCAACGGTGGCCAAGGCCATCGCTGATCACTTTCGTCGCGACATCAACCCCCAGGCCCTGATCGACTACCCCAACGTCGATGGCGTGGTGGCCCTGACCCACAGTTTCGGTTGTGCCGTTGACCCGGGCGGTGAAGCCTTGGCCATGTTGCGCCGCACGTTAGGCGGCTATGCCATCCACCCTAACTTCGCCTCGGTGCTGATGATCGGCCTGGGCTGCGAAACCAACCAGATCGCTGATTTGCTGGCGGCACAAGGGCTGGAAAAAGGTGAGTTCCTGCGCGCCTTTACCATTCAAGGTACCGGCGGCACATCTAAAACCATTGCCAGCGGGATTGAGCAGGTCAAGTCGCTGTTGGCCGAAGCCAACCGCGTAGAGCGTGAGCCGGTCAGTGCCAAGCATTTGATCATCGGCTTGCAATGCGGCGGTTCGGATGGCTACTCGGGCATCACCGCCAACCCGGCACTGGGCAATGCGGTGGACCGCCTGGTGGCCGCAGGCGGCACCGCGATTCTGTCCGAAACCCCGGAAATCTATGGCGCCGAGCACTTGCTCACGCGCCGTGCCGTCAGCCGCGAAGTGGGCGAGAAACTGATCAAGCGCATTCACTGGTGGGAAGACTACTGCAAGCGCATGAACGCCGAGTTGAACAACAACCCGTCAGCGGGCAACAAGGCCGGTGGGTTGACCACCATCCTGGAAAAATCCCTGGGCGCGGTGGCCAAGGCAGGCTCCAGCGACCTGGTCGACGTTTACGAATATGCCGAAACGGTTCGTGCCCATGGGCTGGTGTTTATGGACACACCGGGCTACGACCCGATTTCTGCCACCGGCCAAGTCGCCGGCGGCGCCAACCTGATCGCCTTTACCACCGGGCGCGGCTCGGCTTACGGCTGCGCGCCCTCGCCTTCGATCAAGTTGGCCACCAATACCCGCCTGTGGGAAACCCAGGAAGAGGACATGGACGTGAACTGCGGCGGGATTGCTGACGGCAGCATGACCATCGAAGAACGCGGCGAATACATCTACCGCATGATGTTGCGCATCGCCTCTGGGGAGCGCAGTAAAAGCGAGCAGCACGGTTACGGTCAAAACGAATTTGTGCCGTGGCAGATCGGGGCGATTACCTGAGTAATCGCTAACTCATCGGCAGTGACTGCAGTGATTTTTAAATGCCTGACTTTTTAAGGACGCCTACATGACCCAGATTACCGGCCAAAACTTTATTGGCGGCCAGCGCAGCGGCGCTGGCACTGTTCATCTGCAAAGCCTGGACGCTACCACCGGCGAGGCTTTGCCTTATCAATTCATTCAAGCTACCGAAGCTGAAGTAGAGGCTGGCGCCCATGCTGCCAGCGCGGCATTCCCGGCATTTCGCAGCTTGCCAGCCAGCCGCCGCGCCGAGTTTTTAGAAGCCATTGCCGAGGAAATCGACGCTCTGGGGGATGAATTCGTGGCCATCGTCTGCCGTGAAACAGCCTTGCCTGCCGGGCGGATTCAGGGCGAACGCGGGCGTACCAGCGGCCAGATGCGCCTGTTCGCCCAAGTACTGCGTCGCGGCGACTTTTATGGTGCGCGCATCGACCAGGCCCTGCCCGACCGTCAGCCTCTGCCACGCGCAGACCTGCGCCAATACCGCATCGGCGTTGGCCCGGTGGCGGTGTTTGGCGCCAGCAACTTTCCGCTGGCATTCTCAACCGCCGGTGGCGATACCGCCGCTGCGCTCGCCGCAGGTTGCCCAGTGGTGTTCAAGGCGCACAGTGGGCACATGGCAACTGCCGAGTGTGTGGCGCAGGCCATTGTGCGTGCCGCCGAGCGTACAAACATGCCGGCCGGCGTGTTCAACATGATCTACGGCGCGGGGGTTGGTGCAACGCTGGTCAAGCATCCGCTGATTCAAGCGGTCGGTTTTACCGGCTCGCTGGCGGGCGGGCGCGCCTTGTGCGACATGGCCGCTGCACGGCCACAACCGATCCCGGTGTTTGCCGAGATGTCGAGCATCAACCCGGTCGTGCTGCTGCCAGAAGCCTTGAAACAACGCGGCGCACAAATTGCCAAAGACGTGGGCGGCTCAGTGATGCTGGGCGCCGGTCAGTTCTGCACCAGCCCGGGTCTGGTACTGGGGATTGCCTCGCCACAGTTCAGCGCATTTGTCGACGCACTGGGCCAGTTTTTCAGCGCGCAACCGGCACACACACTGCTCAATGCCGGGGGCCTGAAGAGCTACGTCAAAGGGGTCAACCATTTGGCCTCGGTCGATGGCATCCGCCATCTCTCAGGTTTGCCGCAACAGGGCAGTCAGGCCCATCCGCAATTGTTCCAGGCCGATGCCAGCCTGCTGATCGGCGGCGCACACGTGCTGCAAGAAGAAGTCTTCGGACCGACCACCATCGTCGTTGAAGTGGCCGACAAGGCGCAGTTGCTGCAAGCGCTGCACAGCCTGCATGGCCAACTGACTGCGACGCTGATTAGCGAACCGGCCGATTTGCAGGCGTTCGCTGACGTCGTACCGGTGCTTGAGCACAAGGCGGGGCGCCTGCTGATCAACGGCTACCCAACCGGAGTTGAGGTGTGTGATGCGATGGTGCACGGCGGGCCCTACCCCGCCACATCCGATGCCCGAGGGACATCGGTGGGCAGCCTGGCCATCGACCGCTTTTTGCGCCCGATCTGCTTCCAGAACTACCCGGACAGCCTGCTGCCTGACGCGCTTAAAAACGCCAACCCGCTGGGGATTCAGCGCTTGCTCAACGGTCAGCCTAGCCGCGAGGCGCTGAACTGACGGTTATTGGTCCGCCGCATAAATAACCGTTTGCGCGCTGTCGGCGGCCACGGACTTGAGGGTGAAATAGGTGTCACCCTCATCCGTGAGGATCTCGTATTGAGCCTTGCTGGCCAAGCGATTCGAGGCGCTCACGTGTTTGATGATTTTCAGCACACGCTGGAATTTCACGCTCTGGGTGCCGTTCTGAGCCGGGCCGGTCAGCACGTTGACGGTCTGGAACCAGTCCTGGTTTTTCTTGTTCGAGACCAAGGTATCGGTCAGCGCTTCAAAACGCTCAAGACGGGTAAACCCCCACAATGTCTGTTCGGCAACCGATTTGCCTTGTGCGGTCGAGCCGGTGAACACAAACAGATTTATGGCCGGATTGTCTTCGCAAAAAAAATCGTACGGCACCAGCCCGTCGACCATTTTCTTACCCGCGACAAACCCCTTTTTATGCACCAGAAACATGCCCACCTCCACTCAATGGCATCACCAAAACATCAGCCTGCGCTGAAGTCAGTTTGAGGTGGAAGTCTACTGGGGCAAGGCGTACAGAGCCGTCAAGGCTATGTAATATCGTGTAAAGATCAAAAGATCGCGAGGCAGGCTCGCCCCTACAGGGGCCGTGAGTGTCAGGACTGGCGAGGCAAATTGATTTCGACGGTCAGGCCACCCGATGCCTGGTTGTACGCACTGATCGTGCCACCGTGCATTTCTACCGCTCTCAACGCGATCGCCAGACCCAACCCAAATCCGCTGCCGGGTTCGCTCGCGCCGCGTTCAAACGGCTGAAAAATACGCTGTAGCCGCTGTTCTTCAACACCCGGCCCATGATCGGTGATGCGTACCCGCAAACGGGTGCACGCAAGGTTCATCTCGGCCACCACCCGCACGACCGAGCCGGGTTGGGTGTAGCGCACGGCGTTGCGAATCACGTTTTCGAAGCAGCGATACAACAACTCGCCGCTGACCCGGCTGACAAACGGCGGGCATGCCTGCAGGACAACCCTGGAGTCTTTGATGCCCGCCTCGAACTGCGCATCTTCGACAATCAGCGTCAGCAATTCGAGGATGTCCACCGATTCGCGCTCGATGCTGTCTGGCCGCCCCTGAACCCGCGCCAGGGTAAGCAGGGCTTCGATCAGGGTGTCCATGCGCACCGACTCGCGCTCGATGCGCCCGACCATTTCCGTACGTGCCGGGTCTTGATGCAACAGCCCGATGGCCGCTTGCATGCGAGTCAGCGGGGAACGCAGTTCGTGGGAGATGTCGTGCAGCAAGCTCTGCTGGGCGTCGACCAATAATTTGAGCTGATTGGCCATGCGGTCGCAGTCTTCGGCCAGGTCAACAATCTCATCACGCCGCCCGCCCATCATCGGTTTGACCCGGGTGCCAAAACGGCCTTGGGCCACATCACTCATCGCCCGGCGCAAGAAGGCCAGCGGCCAGGTCAGGTAAAACGCCATGTAGCCACTGAACAGCGCGCTCATCACCGTGCCAATGATCAATGGCATCAGGCCTGGCCCTTCTCCCATTCCTGTCCCGCCCCCCGGGCCGCCGCCATTGGGCCCACCTGGGGCGCGGGTGGATCGCAGGGACAGTTCGATGCCTTCCTTGCTGATGACCGTGCGTTCAAACACCGGGTGCAACACCGGCGATCCGGCCAGCAACTGTTCGTTGCTGTCATACACGCCAATGGCCTGATCATCAGGATGGCGCCAGACCGTCAGCAGTTGCATGCCTGACTCGACACCGAACTCTTCCAGCAGGTGAATTTCACTGGCGAGAATGGTGTCCAGGTGCGGATCACCCGGCTTTGATTTGCTGAGGATCACAAACGCAATGCCGACGAAAAAGGTCAGCGTGGTCGCCAGCCAAAACGCCAGGAACAGCTTCCAGAACAACCGACTGAGTTTGATCATTCAGCAATCAACAGATAACCGAGGCCGCGCACGCTCTGAATCCAGGCTTTAGCATCGTCGCGCGGGCCCAGCTTGTGTCGAATGCTGCTGATATGCACGTCGATGCGCCGGTCGTAGCGCGTCAGCGGGCAGCCCAGGGCATTGAGTGACAAGTCCTGCTTGCTCACCACTTGCCCGGCACTGCGAGCCAGCTCTTCGAGCAAGCTGAATTCGGTACTGGTGACGCCCAACTCATGGCCCTGCCACAACGCCTGACGCTTGCCGGGCCACAGCACCAACCGCCCGGTTTTGATCACCTCGGTGGCGGGCTGATCGGTGGCAGGATTCACCCGGCGCATGATGGCCCGCAAGCGCGCCACCAGTTCACCCGGCGAACTGGGTTTGGGCACATAGTCGTCGGCACCCAGCTCAAGCCCGGTGATACGGTCAATGTTGTCGCCACGGGCGGTGAGCAATACCACCGGTACCTGGCTGCGTGCACGGATGCGCCGAAGCACTTCGATGCCCGACAGCCTTGGCAACATGACGTCCAGCACCACAATGCTGTAACGACCGGATAACGCTTCCACTTCGCCCTCCTCGCCGCTGTGCACCGCGGTGGCTGCAAAGCCCTCACGCTCAAGGTATTCACTGAGCAATGCTGTCAGCTCTTGGTCATCGTCGACGAGCAATACACGGATCATGGCGAACTCTTTAAAGGGGATCGACGCATTATCGTACTGGAACGGCGCACAGTCATCGCTCCTCGCCAACCTTTACCTAACTTGACACTGGGTTAACCGCACCAAACGCCCCGAGCTTTTATGCTGGTGCTTCACCAGCCTGCGTGCCTCGCGGTGCATGCCGTCTTGTTGAGTCATCTCCGCGCCCGCTTACGCTGCTTGTCGATGTGTCCTGGAAATATAGATCTTGATGAATTTTCCGCGCCTGCTCTGCTCGGTTGCACTGCTGCTCAATGCCACATTGGCACACGCCCAAGGTTTCAAAATTTCTGATATTCGAATCAATGGGTTACAGCGGGTTTCCGCTGGCAGCGTATTCGGTGCCCTGCCCTTGAATGTCGGTGAAGAAGCGGATGACCAGCGTTTGGTAGAGTCCACGCGCGCGCTGTTCAAAACCGGGTTTTTCCAGGACATCCAACTGGGTCGCGATGGCGATGTACTGGTCATCACCGTGGTCGAGAGACCGTCCGTGGCCAGTATTGATATCGAAGGCAACAAGGCCATTTCCACTGACGACCTGATGAAAGGTCTCAAGCAGTCGGGGCTGGCCGAAGGCGAGATTTTCCAGAAAGCCACCCTGGAAGGCGTACGCAACGAACTGCTGCGCCAATACGTCGCGCAAGGTCGCTACTCGGCCTCGGTTGAGACCGAAGTCGTTGCTCAACCGCGTAACCGCGTGGGTCTGAAAATCAAGATCGACGAAGGAGAAGTCGCGGCCATCAAGCACATCAACGTGGTCGGCAATACCGTGTTTGATCAGGCCGAGCTGGACGACCAGTTCACCCTCAAGACCACCAACTGGCTGTCGTTTTTCAAGAACGATGACAAGTATGCCCGCGAGAAACTGTCCGGCGACCTGGAACGTCTGCGCTCCTATTACCTGGACCGTGGCTATATCAACATGGAAATCGTCTCGACTCAGGTGTCGATCACGCCGGACAAGAAGCAGGTGTTCATCACCGTCAATATTAATGAAGGTGATAAGTACACGGTGCGCGACGTCGCGCTGCGTGGCGACTTGAAGATCCCCGAGGAACAGATCCAAGCGTTGCTGCTGGTGCAAAAGGGCCAAGTGTTTTCACGCAAACTCATGACCAGCACTTCGGACCTGATCACCCGTCGTCTGGGCAACGAGGGGTATACCTTCGCCAACGTCAATGCCGTGCCAACCCCGAATAATCAAGACCACACGGTCGACATCATATTTGTGGTCGACCCTGCCAAGCGCGCGTACGCCAACCGCATCAATTTTCGTGGCAATACCAAGACTGACGATAAGGTGCTACGCCGTGAAATGCGGCAGATGGAAGGTGGCTGGGCATCGACTTACTTGATTGACCAATCCAAGGTTCGTCTTGAGCGTCTGGGTTACTTCAAGGAAGTCAACGTTGAAACACCGGCCGTGGCGGGTGTTGATGACCAGGTTGACGTGAACTACACCGTTGAAGAACAGGCTTCGGGCTCGATCACCGCCAGCGTCGGCTTTGCCCAGAACGCCGGTTTGATCCTCGGCGGTTCGATCACCCAGAACAACTTTTTGGGCACGGGTAACTCCGCCAGTCTTGGACTGACCCGGTCCCAGTACCAGAGCAAGTACAACATCGGCTTCACCGACCCCTACTTCACCGCAGACGGGGTAAGCCTGGGCTACAACGCGTTCTACAACAAAACCGACTACAACAATTACTACAGCGATGGGGTGTCGTACTACTCGATCAACAGTTACGGTGCTGGTGTCAGCCTGGGTTACCCGATCAATGAAACCTCACGCTTGAGTTTTGGCCTGACGGCGCAGCACGATACGATTGAACCCGGCACTTACAGTGCCGATGAGATCTATGACTTTATCGAGCGTGAGGGCAAGCAGTTCACCAACTTCAAGGCCAACCTGGGCTGGTCGGAATCGACACTCAACAAAGGGATATTGGCGACTCGCGGATACTCGCAGAACCTCAACCTGATGGTCACGGTACCGGGCAGCGACCTGAGTTTCTACAAAATCGATTACAGCGGCCAGACCTTCCTGCCGCTCAGTGCAACCACCTCGCTGCGCTTCCATACCAAACTGGGGTATGGCAACGGCTACGGTTCAACCGATGGTTTACCGTTCTATGAAAACTACACCGCGGGGGGCGAAGGCTCGGTGCGCGGCTTTGAAAACGGCACCCTTGGCCCGCGCAACACCCCGGCCACGGGCAAATACGCCAGTGCGGGACAAGAGTACTACTCCGACCGTAGCACCGAAGCGCTGGGCGGCAACATCATGATCACCGGTGGCGTGGAATACCTGTTCCCGATACCGTTTATCAAAGACAACAAATCGCTGCGTACGTCCTTGTTCTGGGACGTCGGCAGTGTCTATTCAGATAAGTGCTACCTGACCACGACGACCGGTTGCGACGGCGTTGACCTGAGCCAGATGGCCAGTTCGGTAGGGGTTGGCGTGACGTGGTACAGCCCAATGGGGCCCCTGAGCGTCAACCTGGCGTTGCCGGTTCGCAAGCCTTCCGATGCTCAGACCCAAGTCTTCCAGTTCTCGCTGGGGCAGACCTTCTGAGGCGTTAGTTGTAGAGGGGCTGATGCCTCGCGATCTTTTAAAGATCAAAAGATCGCGAGACACGCTCACGCCTACAAGCCACCCCGCCACTATCGGCTCCAGTAGCAGCAAGGACGTGGCCAACACCACGGCCCCCCCACATATCGCCGACCACCCTCAACCCCAGGGTCTGTTCCCGTTTCATTGCAGCCGCGACGTAAGCACACGCGCGGCGCAGCATTGTGTATTGGGGAGTTTTGTTCAATACGCCCCCGGTCCAAACCCGCACTCTTGAGGCTCACTCACAACAAGGAGCCCAAGCAATGAGCGTATTGATTTCTATGGCCGCGTTCGCCCTGGCCGCCTCTATTTCACCGGGGCCTGTGAATATCGTGGCGTTGAGTTGCGGCAGGCAGTTCGGATTGGCCCCTAGCCTGAATCATGTTCTGGGCGCCACCGTGGGGTTTGTGGTGCTGCTGTTGTTCACCGGTTTCGGCCTGCATGAGGTGTTGAAACAGTGGCCGTTGCTGACCGATTTGATTCGCTGGGGCGGGATGTTTTTTTTACTTTATCTGGCCTGGAAGCTGGCCGCCGATAACGGGCGAATCGATATCGATGGCGCGACAACACTGCAACCGTCTTTCATGAATGGCGCGATCATGCAATGGCTTAACCCTAAAGCCTGGCTGGCAGCTGTCGCGGGCATGGGGGCATTTGTGGCCAGCGGCGAAGCCTCGCTGATCTGGTCGTTCGCGCTGATTTACTTTGTGGTCTGTTATCTATCGGTGGCCTGCTGGGCTTATGCCGGGGCTTTTCTCAACCGCTACCTGCACAACCCGCCACGTATTCGCCTGTTCAACCGCTGCATGGCGGTCATGCTCTCGGGGTGCGCTGTTTCGTTGCTGTGGTTTTAAGCCTTGTATTGACCGGGCGTGGCCGCGAGATGCTTTTTGAACACCCGCTGCAAATGCGCCTGATCGGAAAAACCGCTTTGCTGTGCGATGGCGGCAATGGTTGCGCCCTCACGCAGCTGCGCCTGGGCGTACTGAACCCGCCGATTGGTCAGGTAGGCGTGGGGCGTCATGTGATAACGCTGCTCAAACGCACGAATCAGGTAGGCCTCTGACAAGCTGGCGACTGCACACATGTCTTCAAGGCGAATCGAATGCATGAAATGTGCATCGATATACTCGCCAACACGCTCCACACGCTGATTGACAACCTTGGGTGTGGATCTCGAGCGGCCCAGCGACTGTTGTACCTTCGAGAAAAAACCAACAGCCGCTTGCTGCTTGGCCAAAACCTCTTGATCCGGATCGGTCAGGTGTTGATACACGTCGATCAAGCCATTGAACAGTTCAGGCGACTGCGTATAAGTGGCCGCAATCGGTTGAAAACCCTGCGGCTCGCCCCACTCGCCACCGTGCTGAATACCGGCCAGCCAGTGTGGGTCGACATACAGCATCAAGTAGGACCATGGCTTATCTTCAATGGGATTGCAGGCATGCACTGCGCCAGGGTTCATCAAGACCACGGTACCGGCACTGATTGCTTGTCGGGTTTTCTCGTGCAGGTACACACACTGCCCGGAGGTGATGGCGCCAATCGAGAATATTTCGTGGGAATGCCGGGAATAATGAACCTTGCGGCCATCGTCGATTGAACGTGCCTCGATGAAAGGCAGCTGTGCGTCCCGCCAAAACTTGGGGGTTGCGCGCGTAACATCGCTGAGCATGGTCTTTACCTGATCGCTAACCTGGCGCTGCACGAAATGTATCTGCGCTCTGAAACATTTCGTACATTCTAGCCACAATACTGCACCTGCGAAGAAACCGATTTACAGAAACCAGCGATATTCCCGGGCACTGATTTCCTGCATGAAGGCCAGATGATCCTGACGCTTGTTTTCGCAATAAACATCTACGAATTCCGCCCCCAGGCCGGCACGCAATGACGGCTGATGCTGCATCACACGCACCGCCTCAAGCATGTCGAGCGGGAAGTTGATGCCGCTGTTGCGGTCTTCGTTGAGCGCAGGGATCGGTTCTTTAGCGGTTTCAAGCCCATGCTCGAGCCCCACCAGAATCGCCGCCAGCACCAGATAAGGGTTGGCATCGGCCCCTGCCAGACGATATTCAACCCGCAGATTGTTGGCGTCAGACTCAGGAATCCGCAAGCAGGCGTCGCGGTCTTCAAACCCCCAGCTCGCGCGGGTGGCGATGTTGGTGGTGCCGCCCAGGCGGCGAAAGGCGTTGTGGTTCGGGGCAAAGATTGGCATGCACGCCGGTAACAGCTCAAGACAGCCCGCAATGGCATGGCGCAGCGGTTGTTGCTGATTTGCCGCGAGCAGATTGTTGCCTGCCGCATCGTACAGGCTTACGTGCACATGCATGCCACTGCCCGGATGCTGCAAGTAGGGTTTGGCCATAAAGCTGGCACGATAGCCATGTTTCAAGGCAACACCCCGGGTGCTGCGACAGAATAGCGCCGACCAGTCTGCGGCACGCAAACCGTCATCCAGGTGGCCGAAATTGATTTCAAACTGCCCCGGCCCCAGCTCGGCGGTGATTACCGTCGCATCAATGCCCTGGGTCTGCGCCGCCTCAACCATCTCATTAAGCACCGGCGCAAAACGCGACAGACGCTCGATGTGCATACTGGGTTGGTCATCGGCATCGTCGGTCTGCTGATCCCGAGGGAACTGCGGCAAACCCTCGCGCAGTTGCCTGTCGAACAGATAAAACTCCAGTTCAAACGCCACCACCGGGTGAATGCCTTTACGCGCCAGTCGGCTCAGTACTTGTGCCAGCACTTCACGCGGCTCAAATTCGATGGGTTTTTCAGTGCCGTCCGAGGTGATCAGCATCTGCCCCAGCGGCTGCCCTTCCCAGGTCACCGGCTTGAGCGTGCCCGGCACCAAACGCCGCACGGCGTCCGGGTCGCCATCGTTAAAGCAATAATCACCGATCTTGAACAGCCCGCCCTGCACCCCTAACAGCACACAGTTTTGCGGCAACTTGAGGACACTGCCGGCCGCGACTTTTTCCAGCATGTCGATGGGGTAGCGCTTGCCGTAGAAATGCCCCGGGATGTCCAGGGAGATCAGGTCGACATACCGCACATCGGGATAACGCTGGCGAAAGGCACGCACTTCAGCCAGCAGATCAGAGCAGGCAGCATCCATCATGGTTCATCCTTAATCAGGTGTAGACCCACAGCACTCGCGCGAGATGCTCGGTCAGGTTGGCGTAACGGCAAAGGGTGTGGCTGTCGAATTGAAAACTGTCGCCGGCACGCAAGGTCACTGGATCAGTGTCATCGCCCAGCCATAAGGTCAATTCGCCTTCAAGCACATAGCCGCCCTGCTCCGAGCTGTCGAGCATGTGTCGCTCGCCGCTGGTGGCACCCGCCTCCAGCACACTTTCGAGCATGGAAAACGAAGCCCTGATCTTCGGCGAAACCAGAATGTCGGTAATTCCGTTGGCCAGATACAAGGTGCGGCGCTCGTCCGGGCGGGTGACCCACGACAATTGCTTAGGCTTGGGCATGTTGTAGAAATAGGTGGTCGGCACATCCAGCGTTTCGCTGATGGCTGTCAGATCGGCCACCGTGGGCCGTGACAAACCTCGCTCAACCTGCGACAGAAAACCCACCGAGCGGCCAATTTTCTCGGCCAGTTCCTTGAGGGTGATTTTCTTGTGCTTGCGCAGATCATGAATCAGGATCGCTAGCGCGGCGATTTCTTCTTCTTTGTTCACGGGCTGAATCCGGTCAGTAACCCGAAGAGGAGTTTGAACATTTAGATCGCCATGAAATTTAATACATTTAATTTCATGAAAAAATACGCGGTTAATTTCACGCGCGCAAGGTCATTTATTCACGGGGCAGCCGACTCAAGGGCCAAAATACTCTCGGGAGGGTCTTAAATGGCAGTAAGCGGCTGTTTTTACGTGATTTTTTTCGTTGAGGGGTTCCCAGATGGAGAAATTGTTGATAAATTCTCGCGCACTCTTACAGCAGACCTCAAAAACGTCGCAGTAAGCAGCGTCACATAGAGTGCCAGCACTCTCGCAACAGATACAGGGGCGTCGCCAAGCGGTAAGGCAGCAGGTTTTGATCCTGCCATGCGTTGGTTCGAATCCAGCCGCCCCTGCCATTTTCCAGATTAAAATCCGCGTTATTCAGCCGCCAGGCAGCCTACCAGTAACCACCCTGCCTTTCGCTCCTGCCTCTTCGGCATCACTCAACGCTTGCGCCGTCGCCTCCAAATCGAATAGTCGATTTATCACAGGTTTGATCACCCAAGCCACATCATTGCCCAACACCTCGTCGGCGCCCACCCCGGGCTCAGGCCCTAGGACAATGCGAACAACATCTTTGCCGCAGCGCCCCTCCCTGCGTCCATCACTTCGCTCGGGGCGTTGACGTCAGCCCCGATGCGCTGCCGAATTTGCGTAGACGTTGCGCCAGATCCTTCACGCTGTGCGACGCCGTCGCGGGCCTACTTCGCCCACTCAATCACTTCGCTGTAAGGCGTCTGGATATCGCGCTCAGGGATTTCCCAGATCAACAGCTTGGGCGGGGTGTCTTTGAACGCCAGATTTTTGAAGTAGTTATTCGCCCCACCGGAAAACTCTCCACCATCCTTGGAGAAGTCAGTCACCGGCGCGCCAAGCGCCTTTTCCAAAAAACCAAGGAAGTTGGAGTTGCGCGAAAAGGAGGTGCCGACCAAGGCAACGCTCGGCAGGTTGGTATCGCCGAACAGATCGTCGAGGCTGTTGGCGTCGCTCTGGGTGTCGACTTTTTTCGCATTGATCTGGCTCGACGTCACAGTTTCCGGCGCGGGTTGCGAGGTCAGCGGTAGCCAGTCAAGCCCCGCCAGGCGCACCAGGTCGCCCGGGCGGCGCGCCGGGCTTTGTACGGTCAGATCGTACTCGGTGTGCGGCGTGGCGCTGATGCCCATCGCCTGAACTTGCTGGGCGATCGCCTTGGCGGCCGCCGACGCGCCGATTTCGCTCCAGTGGGTGTCGGTACGCAAGAACGCTTCGGCCCCCAACGGTTGCAGTGTCGGTGCAAGGTCAATTGCCTTGACGCCCGCCTTGTTCAACGCCTCGACCCACTCCACGGCACGGTTTTGCAATTGCGCCGGACGACGCAGATCGCAGAGTTGCGCACTGGCAATGCGGCTTTTATC
Organism: Pseudomonas sp. NPDC096917; assembly: GCF_044762555.1. Lineage (NCBI taxonomy): Bacteria > Pseudomonadati > Pseudomonadota > Gammaproteobacteria > Pseudomonadales > Pseudomonadaceae > Pseudomonas > Pseudomonas sp. NPDC096917. The sequence continues at coordinate 29,113 of NZ_JBIWEO010000004.1, forward strand.
CGGCACTACCGCCACCAGTAAGGCAATGCCACGCTTGGCCAAGCGTTGCTGAGTGTCGAGTATCGCTGCGGCCTTGGCGTCAGCATTGTCTTGCGCGTGACGGTTGATGCGCATTTCGTCGGTCAAAAACAACCAGCCCTCACATCCCGGACGTACCCGCGCGCCGGTGTCGTGAAAGGTCAGCCAACTCGCTGCGCGCTCCAGGTCTGCGGCACGCTCAGGCACTGCCGCCATCGACAATTGCTTGGCTATTTTATGCGTCACTTCACCATGCAGTATCGCGTCACGTGTCAGATTAGGCGCCAGCAGCTCAACCTTGCCGCTGAGCAACAGCCAGACGGCCGAGGCAAAGCTTGCCAGCAGAAACGCGGCAAATACCCAGCCGGAAAGTTTGCTGATTCGAGCAGTGAATTCACTCGGCATAGCCGGTTTTGGGGATGAGTCAGGCATGGGCGCGGCCGTCAGAACTGGAAGTACAGGAAAGGCACCGCTTCACGACTCGCGATCAACGCGAATGAGAGCAGAAAACCCGCCACCGGCCACACGGCCGCAATCGGTGCATACAGAACAGAGCCGCCAAAGCGTTGTTCATAGCGATTCTTGAACGCGGGCGCGAGGATGCAGGCGATCCCGAGCAGTGCCGCCAGACCATGCGCCGAACGTAACGTCACAGCCAGCGCATCACCCAATGCAAAGCCATGCAGTCCGAACTGCCCGGCATACATGTTCAGCGCCGAATGGAAGTCCGGTGCGCGGAACAAGGTCCAGGCCATAAACACAAACAGCAGTGTCAGGGTATGCGCCAGCACGGGCGGGATACTCGGCAAGGTCGAGCGCGACCACAACCGGTCGACGCACAACGCGATGCCATGAGCCGACCCCCACAACAGATAGTTCCAGCTATCACCGCCATGCCACAGCCCCGCAATGGCCATGGTCAAAAACAGGTTGCGATAGGTTTTCCAGGCGCCTTTGCGGTTGCCGCCAAGGGCGATGTACAGGTAGTCACGCAACCAGCTGGACAGCGACAAATGCCAGCGCCGCCAGAAATCCTGGATGCTGCGGGCCAGGTACGGCTGGTTAAAGTTTTCCGGAAAGTGAAAGCCCAGCATCAAGCCCAGGCCAATGGCCATGGCGCTGTAGCCGGCAAAGTCGAAAAACAGTTGCAGCGAATACGCCAGGCAACCGATCCAGGCGTCGACAAAGGACGGATTATCCAAGTGAAACGCCACGTCCACCAGCGGCGACAGGGTATCGGCCACCAGCACTTTCATGCACATTCCGATCATGAAGCGGCGCGCGCCGAGGGAGAAGTTCTGCCAGTCAAAGTAACGCTTGACCAGTTCGCGACGTACCCAGTCATAACGAATGATCGGACCGGCAATCGAATGGCCGAACATCGAGATGTAGGTGGCGTAATTGATGAAGCTACGCTCCACCGGCACGGTGTGCCGATGCACGTCCACCAGATAGGAAATAGCCTGCAGCACAATAAACGACAATCCGGCCGGCAACGCAACGCGCTGCCACTCCAGCGGCATGGCACCGGGATAAGTAATCCACTCCATCCAGGTGGCGGCCAGGATATTGGCGTATTTGTACCAGCACAGCACCGCCGTGTTGAATACGATCAGTGCAATCAAAAGACGCACACGCCCCTTGGAGTCCTCCCGAGAGCGGTCGATCAACAGCCCGCCCACCCAGGCAACTACCGTCAACGCCATGTGCAGCGCAAGAAACATTGGGTTCAGCCAGCCATAAAACAACCAGCTGCCAATCAACAGAATAACGTTGCGCCACTGCGGCTTGCCCAATGCGTAGATAAGCAAAAAGGCAGGCAGAAACAGCGTCAGGAACTCAAGGGAGGCGAAGACCATGGCGACGTTAGAACCCGATCAGTGGGATTGCAATGGAGTATCCGATGCTTGCAACAACTGCGGCCCGCTGGCTGAAGGCACCAACAGCAGGCTGAAACGATCGCCTGCCTTGAGAGTCCCCAGGTCCAGCGGCGCACCGACATTCGCATTTGCACACACCAGTTGTACGGACAGGCTGACCGGGTTGATCGAGCGTCGTTGCACGCTGTTGACCGGCACTGCCGTGAACAGATCGGCGTTACGCCCGGCAGGACGCAAGGTGGCGTCGGCGCATGATTTGTCTGCGTTCAGGAACCCCAATGAGACCTTGTTCGCGTTGAAGTCATCCGGTGTCTCGCGCACCACGACCTGCTCGATCCCGGCGCTCGCTGGCAGAGTAAACACACTGACAAACTCACCCGGTCCGACTTTCAGGTCGATGGCCAATGCCTGACCACCACTGCTCAACGTGCCCGTAATCGGCTTGCTTGAGTCCACCGAAAACGTATCCGACACCGGCTTCGCCGTCTCTAGACGCAACGGCGGTTGACCGGATTGTGCCGTCACCTCCAGCGGCGCCGTGCTGGCGTTGACGAAACGAATGAACGCCGAGTCCGCGGCCGGGCCTGTGGGATACAGCGCGGGAGCAGCGCCCGCCAGGGCGCTGAATGTCAAAACGGGGACGGTCACTAGCGCCGAAAGCTGTTTGATCATTTTTTGACTTCCTTGACGACCGGTGCATTTTCCAAGGCGCCGCTGATGGCGTCGCCCCAGACCTTGTAGCCAGGCGCGGTCATGTGCTGGCCATCGACCGTCGCCCATTGCCCTGGTTTGGAGAACGTCAACGAATCGATGTAGTTGCAGGGCGCAACGTTACTCGCAAGAAAGCTGGAGACAGCCTGAACGCGCTCCGGGGTCTTGTTGTACTTGCCGCCCGGGGAACCCCAGTTCGGACCAATCCAGACGCAACGCGTGCCACTTGAGGCGATTGCCTTGGTCAACGCCCCCGTCTGCTGCCACGCCCAGGCTTTGGGAAACATCGGCTTGTCATAACCGGCCATGGTGTCGCCCAGCACCACCAATACAATGTCCGGCTTTTCGGCAGCCAGCAACTCACTGATCGGTGTGGTCGCAGTCTTGTCGCTCAACACTACGACGTTGCCTGAGTCACGTCGCTCGGCAGCGCCACACTGCCCTGCCGGCGACGCTTTGAGCCAATCGCCAGGGTTTGAACCGCACACGCCCAGGGTGTGCACTTTCGCCCCCTTGGCTACCAGGTCTTCGTGCAACGAGGAAATCAAATACCCAGGCGTCGCCAGGTGGCTGTCGCCAATCATTAAAATCGTCAAGCCCGCCAAAAGAGATGCTGCCACGATAAGAGCTCCTGCTTACTGATTCGAATACGGGGAAAGGTACGGGTTAACCGGCATTGGCATGCGCCCGGTGAAGTCTTCAAGCGTGTAGCGCAGGTATAAACCTCCCGTCCACTGCTTGTAATCCTGGGCGTTGTCCATCCCGAAGCTGCCGCCCAGAATCATGTTACTGCCCAGGCGGTACTCAGCCGCCGCGCCAAGGTTGTACCCGATGCCTGTTTTATTCTGGCTAGAGTACTGGGTCTGCAACGAAGAGCCCGCCGCGGCATAACCCGCTGATGCCTGTTCCAGGGCAGCCTGCATAGCACTGTCGTTAGCGAAGTACGGTGTTGAATCCTGTTCGATGTGCTGCAGCCCCACCGAGCCACGCAGTGTGTAGCTCAAGCGGTCAGTGCGCTGCGACCAGCTGACAGGAACCCCGATGGAAAAGTAGTTCTGCGGGCTGAAGTAGCCGCCGCTGCCGTAGGTATAAACGCCCTGGTTGTTGTCGTATTTCAAGGCCGTGGCGCCCAGACCTGCGGTCAACTGGCGAGTGTCGTCTTTGACCAGGTACCAATAGATACCGGCGCCCCCTTCGGCACGGGTATTGTCTTTAACGTTGTTGCCCAACAGTTTGTACAAACCGCCATAGCCGTATGCGCCGTACTCACCATTGTCGTAGCCTAGCTGCACACGCCCGCCATTGGCGGTCACGCCACCCCATTTAAGCCCGCTGCGAGCATCTTCGGCCCCGGCAAAGGACACCAGACTGTCATTAACAGCCCGCCGCGACAGTGTCACGCCGTAGCGGAACTGGCTGTCTTCGCTGAACGCGCGATCAATGCTCACGCCGCCCACTGCGGTGTTGTACAAGAAGCCCAGCGGAGTAACACCGATGTCAGCCTTGAGGCCTTCGGAGGGCATTTCGTAACCCACCGCCACACCAACGCCAGTGTCTTTTTGACGGCCTGTCGAACCATTGACACCACTGGCCGCCGCCAGGTCGGCCGTGGTTGGATTGGCCCCGGCCAGTACCGTTTGTACTGCGGCTATTTGTGCAGCGTTAGGCCCACCAAAGCGGGTTTTAGCGGTGTCGCCCACGCCGCCGGCATTCAATGACACCGGCGTGACGCGCAAGGCAACGCGGTCATCGCCCACCGGCAGGCTGATCTCCAGAGGCGCCTCAACGTCGGTCATTTTACTCAGGCCCGACTCGCTGTCATTGCTGCGAATGGCTACGCCTTGGGTGATACGCGGGCTACGCTCCTGTTTGATCTCGCTCAAGGCGGTTTGCATCGCCTGACGCGCATCTTCCTGTGGATCAGTGGGCGGGGCTGACGCTACACGACGAGTATCCCTGTAATCATCATCCAGCGGCGCGGTTGCATAACGCCCTGGGCTGGCACCCGGTGCCGGCGCTATACGCGCAGGATTGCCCGGATTGGCCGCATAAAGGCGCGGGGCTGGCTCGATCACATCATCCGCGGCCGCAAGTTGTGCCTGTGCAGGCTCTGGAATCTGCGAAGCGCTCTGAGACAAGCGCGACTGACGACGCTGACCGGCAGCCCCGACAAATGGGTTGGCAGACGCCGTGCTCGCGAACGGATTGGTTTCTTGCTTATTGACCGGCGCCTGCAAGGCCAGCGCACGGCTATACAGGTCCTGAGCCTTGGCATTCTTGCCCTGGGCACGGAAGATGCCGGCCGCACTGGCAAGAATCTGTGCGTCGTTAGGCGCCAATTCCAATGCTTTATCCGCCGCGTCAGCAGCCCCGCTCTTATCACCTGCTTTGCTCAAGGCCTGAGCCATGCCGATTTGCAATTGCGGGTCATTGGGCGCGTTTCGAAGCAAGGGTTTGTAAAGCGCGATGGCTTTGGCACTGTCGCCATTGGCCAGGTACATGCGGGCCAGAGCACCGTTGGCCAACGGGTCATTTGGCCGCTGGGCCAATGCCGGGGCCAAGGTGTCGTAGGCAGCAACCAGGTCGCCCTTCTCACGCAATACGTCGGCCTGACGCACGGTGTACAGGAACAGCACTTCGTCATACGTCCGTTGATCAGCGGCCGTCAGAGGCTGGCTCTGCAACTCGTGAAGGAGTTGGTTGACCTGCACATCGTCACCTGTTTTCAACAACAAACCGGCGTAAGCCAGGCGCAACGACATCGGCGGATTGCTGCTTTGCGCAATAGCATTACGCAACATAGACAACGCGTGATCGGGGTAACCGGCATCCACGTATGCCGACGCCAGCATGCCCATGGATTGAGGTTTGCCATTGGCTGCCAACTCAGCACGGCGCAGCAAGGTCAACGCTTGGGCGCGGTCGCCCTGTTTGGCCAGCACCGAGGCCTGACTCACCAGCGACTGCACCTGAGCTTCATTGGCCAGTTGCTGCATAGGAGCCGTTCGCTGACTAAAGGGAATGCGGTCCAGGGTGCTCTGCGCGGCAGACCAATCACCCAACTGACTTGAAAGCAAGGCATTGGCGTACAAAGCCTCAGCGCTTTGCGGGTTCGCCCTGAGCAGGTCACCCATGGTTTGCCGGGCTTTGTCCGGCGTCTTGGCTTGCAGGTAATAAAGCGCCAGGTCGTAGTTGGTCCAGACGTTGCCCGGATCATTGCGCACGGCCTCTTGCTGAGCCGCTATCGCGCCCTTGAGGTCGCCAGTGCGAGCGGCATTTTTGGCCTTGCCAACCGCCACTGCCGCTTTCAACGGACGCAGATCACCCAGACGCGCCTGTTGGGCCGGCGTCATGCGATCGACCATCTGCATGGCCTGACTGGCCTGACCGTTTTGCGACATTACGGTGATCAGCCCCAATAAGGCGTCAGGGTTGTCGTTATCCAGACTCAGGGCCTGGCGATAGCTGGTCTCGGCATTGTTGAGCTGATTCTGCTCTGCCTGGATGCCGCCCAGGACGATGTAGCCTTCAGGCTGGCGCGGTTTGCTGGCAATAGCTTGCTGCAATAAAGTGCGCGCACGCGGCAGGTCTTGACTGGCTTGCGCCTTCTCGGCCTGACTGAGCAGGCTCCAGTAGCGATTGCTGTCGAGTGCCGCTTGCCAACGCTTATCTGAACCACCAGACGCCGCACGGGCCAGCAGTTCATTGGCATCGCTTAAACGCCCCTGGCGCTGGCGCACCAACCCCAGGCCACCCAGCGCATCCGGGTCTTGAGATTGCTCTTTAAGACGTGCCTGAAATGCCTGCTCAGCGACGCTCAACTGATTGTTTTGCAGTGCCTTGAAGCCGCGCGCCAGATTGGGGTTCATGTTGGCGGTGCTGCCTGGCGTGGCACGGCGCTGCATTTGCGCACGAATTTCAGCGTCGTTCGGGTTGGCCTTGAGATAAGCCTCGAACAAGGGAATATCCGATGGTCGTGGCGTGCCTAGCCAAACCAGACCCTGACGCCAACTCTCTGTGGCTTCGCCGCTCACCTCAGGCAGCGTGGAGAGTTGCGCAAGACGACTCAACCCCTCAGCACGGGTGCCTTCATTGCGAATCAGCAACTTGGCCAGCACCAGCTTGACCTGAGCGTTGTTAGGGTTCTGTTGCAGTAAACGCTCCAACCCTTGCCGCGCCTCATTGGCACCACCGGGGGTGTAGCTCAGGTAGTTGTAGAACTCCAGACCCAACTCGCCTTGCGGCGCCTTGCCTGCAAACGCCTGTCGATACAACGCCACCGATTTTTCCAGATCACCACTGCGGGCCTGTGTGCGCGCCTGATCCAGCAGGTCCGGGTTATTACCGGCCTGCAACGCGATAGCCTGCTCCAACTGCAAAGTCAGCGGATCGTCCGGATGGGACTGCTTCAACTGAGCCAGGTAATTGCTGGCACCGGCAGGCCGTTTAGCCTTGAGTTCGAGCAAACCCAAGCCATAAAGCGCATCGACTTGTTGCGGATCAATCAGCAACAGCTTTTTCCAGACCTCTAAGGCCCGAGTCGGATCATCCTGAGTCTGCCAATATTTACCCTGTTGCAGCAGTGCCTTGCCCGCGTCATCCAACGCGGCAAAACTGCTGCTGCTAATCAAGGCAGCAAATATCCCAAAGGCTATTGCGTGAGGGCGCGCTGGCATTTCATCTCCCACATCGGTTGCAACTTCCCGTCATCCAGGAAGTGGTAGCGGTTGTCCATATAGCCCAGCGAAAACAGGCTCAATACAAAAAAGTAATACGGCGGCTGAGCCATCTTGATCGCTTCAGGCGTCAGGCTTTGCGCCATAAGTTGCTCGACCCGCAACGCTTCTTGCTGTTGCAGTGTGGTTTTGCCCAGGGCGTTGAAATACGGGAGCAGCGCAGCGGAAAAACCAAACGGCCCCGCCCCGCTTCGCTCGCCACTCACGACCTGAACTTTTTCCGGTGGTACACCCTCTTCAATGGTGGCTTGCAGCATGCCGCCCAGGTTGTCGAGCAGCGGTTTGCGCAGGGGATCACTGGCAGGCATCATACCGGCCCACATATAGGTGCGAATCGCGTCGTAACTGCCCAGGTCGCCCTTGGTCGGATCAACAATAAATTCGCCGGTTTTAGGCCCGGTAGCCCGATAGGTGACCCAATCCGCAACAAAACCGTTGTGAGAAACGGCTTTGATCAAGGTGGCGGTATTTTTCGCTATCTGCGCCCACGGCCCTTTGGGATCGACTTCAGCGAAACGTCGCAGTATCGGAATCGGCATGTAACTGGGGTTAAGTTGCCATTGATCGGGCGCGGTCAGGTCCGGCTTGATAAAGCCAAGCCTGCCCGGCATCAACATCTTGCCTAACCCCGGCAAAGTGGCGACCTCGTGATGCGCAACGTTGCGCAGCAGATGTTGCCCCGCCTCTATGTAGTCGGGGCGATGCCACAGACGCCCGGCTTCCAGTAATGCGTAGGCAAACCACAAGTCGCCATCAGAAGCCGAGTTGCTGTCCAGCAATAGCCACTCGCCCTTCTCGTTCAGCCCCCAGAACCAGCCGGGCAGGTGCGTTTTGATGTCACCCTGCGCCAGGTTGTTCTCGCTCCAGCGCCAGAGTTTTTCGAAGGTTTCGCGATCATTGGCCACCAACGCAAAAAACATGGCATACGACTGCCCCTCTGAAGAACTGTGACGCTGTGGCGTACTGGCATCCATGACGCGTCCGTCCGGCTGTACAAAGTGCTCGACAAAGGTCTGCCATAGCGGCCAGGGCGACGTGCAACTGTCGGCGTGCGCTGTTACCGGCAACAGCCAGCTCAACAGCAACGCCAACAGCGCAATCCCTTGCAAGCGGGTAGGCATACCCTTCACACGCGTCATCCAAGGCACGAAGGCTTATCCTTTAAGACGTTTGTTGGCACGTGCACGCAAGGCCAGGTAAGCCAAGCCACTGAGCAGCACCACGCCCACCCCGGTCAGCACCAGCACCCATAGCACATGGCGCGACATCAGCCATTGGAGGTATTTAACGGTACCCATGCTGCCAACGTAATAGCTCTCATCAGCCACCAGTGGCTCGACGTTTTTACCGCGCACCACCACCAGACTGCCCTGGATGGACTGGGTGTAGTCATCACCGCCAATCAAGGCATTGGTTACGTCAGCCAGGCCTTCGGGTTGGCCGCTGGCGATCACGACCACACTGCGACCGTTCTTGAGCGGTGATTCAAAGCCAGTCAGGTAAGAGCTGCGAGCCCCTCCCGAGAACGCCATGGCCAGTTTGGTTTTACGCAGATTGGCCTCCGGATCCGGGCTGAACCAGTCCCGAACGCGCATTGGCAAATCGGACAAATGGAATTTCTGCTGGCCATCTGCATCGTAGGCAGGCAGGCGGTCGGCCCACTGCGTCAGCAACGGCTGATTGTTACCCGAGGCAAATACCAGCAGGTCCTTGTCTGCGACGCTTGCCACTTGAGCGGCCTCGATCACCTGCACACCGACTGCCGGGTAACCGGTGGACTGGCCAAAACGGCCGAGCACGGTCAAGAAGGCATCCAGCTCTGCGACACCAGGATGGTCCGGCAATACCACGGCGGTTTCTGACAGATCAGCCATGCGGGTGAACGGGAAACCGGCGTCTTTGAATACACCCAGGTTCGGCATCGCCATAAAGTGATCGTAGCCGGTCAAGTCCAGGGTCGACTCAGGGTCGATTGAGCCGCGCATGTTATCGATGATGATGTCGCGGCATTCACCTTGCTTGATGTAGTCGAACATGTAACGCAGTTGCAGTCGTGACTGCAGGGCAACCGAGTTCAATGGCAGACGCACGTTTATTTCGCGGTCCAGATTGCCATTGTTGGCTTTCAAGGCGCTGAGCACGCCACTGTCGAGCTTGTCTTCGGACGGCAGACTCTGCGACTGAATCAGAGCGTCGTTAAAACTGACTATGAACGACGAACTGTTGGATTTTTCCTGAGGCGTGTAGCGGTACTTGAGGTCCAGCGGGGCCCCCTCATCGCGCCAAGTGAACAGATCCGGCGGGAAGTTCAGCGGCACAATGATGTCACCCGGGTTGAAGCCGGACACATTGAATTGCTGGGCAGGCAACAGCTCGCCGAGTTTGACCTTACGATCAGTTGGCAACCAGTTCGGTGCGTCATAGGGCTTGCGCGGCTGCACGACAGCGAGGCTATCAATGACCACATTGTTACCCGACAACGCCTGACTCCCCAATACCAGTGCCGTCGCGGCACGCTTGAGTTCGGCACTGTCACGCCCGCTAATCACCAACAGCTTGCCATTCGGGTCGTTAGGGTTAGCGATGATGTTCAAGGTCGGCCCCTTGGCCGCCGGCAGAGTCACACCCCCCACTTGCAGATCACCCGGACCGCTAAGCAAAACCACGGCATTTCCCGTGGCGGGGATTTGATTCAAACTCGATGAAAACCGGGCCCCGCGATAGCTGGCCATGGCGCCAAACCAGGAAGACAACGCACCGGCAGCCTCCAGCGTGACATTATCGGGCGAGGTCGCAAACACAAACGGCAGGTTCAGCGGGCGCGCATCGCGACGATCAAAGAACGGCAACGGCAAGATCGACAGATCGTTCGGCAACATCAAAGGCGACACATCGATCTTTAAGTTGGTGTCATTGCTGATTTTGGCCCACAAGCTTGAGTGCTGCGGGTCTTCACAATTCATCGTGTAGTGCCCGATAAATTGCAGGCTCAAACGGTTGAACTCAGTGATGAGGTGCGCAGGAATATCAATGGTCTGCTGCTGAGGTTGCCCGGCCTTGTCTTTGGGCAATGGCAGGCTCGCTGCCACTTCATCGTTGATCAGCACGTTGATCTGCGACAAATCCGCCAGCAATGCAGGCGAATACGCGTACTGCAAGTTAAGCTTGGCCCCGGTGACAATAGAGTCGGCACGCACGTTGAAGTTGACGCTGTCGGTCGATTCAACACCGCGCAAGGTCATGGGGTAATTGCGCCCCAATTGCTTGAGCGTCACCGTATAGCTGTTAGGCGAGGCTGCGGAAGCTGCAGGCGCAGGAGCCGTCTCGGCGAATGCAGTGCCGCCACTCAACGCCAGCCAGGCACATGTCAGGCCTGCCAGTGCACGACGCGAGTCGCGCAGATTACTGAAAGCGAAAGACTTTGAGTTCATCACTTGTCCATTACGTTTTCTAGAGTGGATGGGGCGACACGACGACGGTGCAGATGATTGCTCACTTCCATGGCCGTGGCTTTAAAGAGTGCGGTGATGCCTCGCCAACCGATACGGGTGACCGCACGCAAGGCAGTCAACGGGGTATCGACCTGACCGTGCCCCCAGGTTGATGCCCAGGTATCGGCGCGCGAGAACGTGAGGCGTATCAAGTCGCTTTGCTGACGCAAGGTCAAATGATTGAACTGCAAACCCAGCAACGAGCCACGGCTAAAGGCGACAACGGCCGGAAAGACACTCGGCTGGTCATTACGGAACAAAGACAGTTGCACCCGTGTACCTTGAGGCACGTTGACGCCTTCCGGCAAACGCACGCCCATCCCTTTTTGCGAGAAGTCTTGGGTCACGCCCCGCACCACGCGACCATCAGCAAGCGTTAACAGCGCTGGTAACTCAGCTGCAACCCGTGGTTCCGAGCGTACCTGACGGGTTTCACTCGCAACCGCCACGGCGGCGCTGGTGATAATCAGGTTGTAAATAGTCCAGGCCAGGTTGATCAGCAACGTGGTGACGGCGTTCTCATCGCCTTGTGCCAGCCGCACGAGGCCGAAAATCATCCCTGCCAGGTTGAGCGCCAGCAGAATGATGTACGGACGGGCCAGCTTCCAGTCGAAAAAGGTCTCATCGATGATGCCGCCCTTGTCCGTTACGTTGAAACCACCGAACTTGGGATTGACCAGCGCAACCAATACCGGGCCCATGATGTACCAGGCCAGTACTGTCTCGTAGACCTCGTTCCAGAACGAATGCCGGAAACGCCCTTGAATGCTGGAGTTGGTCAAACTGGCATGAAAGATGTGCGGCAGCGCGTAGGCACTGATCATCAGCCCCGACGCATGGAAGATTTGCGCATCAAAAAACAGGAAGGCCAGCGGCGCAGTCAAGAACACCAGACGCGGCAACCCATAGAAAAAGTGCAACATGGCGTTGAGGTAACACAAACGCTGCCCCATGTTCAGCCCCCTGCCAAACAACGGGTTGTCCGTACGGAAAATCTGCGCCATACCCCGAGCCCAGCGGATCCGCTGACTGATATGGCGCGAGAGGCTTTCTGTTGCCAAACCGGCCGCCTGTGGGATCGCCAGATAGGCCGTGTTGTAACCCGCGCGGTTGAGCTTCAGTGCGGTGTGGGCATCCTCGGTCACGGTTTCTACTGCCACGCCGCCCACTTCCAGCAACGGCCCGCGGCGCAACACTGCACAAGAACCGCAAAAGAAGGTCGCATTCCACAGATCGTTACCGTCTTGCACCAGGCCGTAAAACAACTCGCCTTCGTTCGGCACTGAACGGAAGGTATTGAGGTTTTTTTCGAACGGGTCCGGAGAAAAGAAGAAGTGCGGCGTTTGCAACATCGCAAGCTTGGGGTCTTTCAGAAACCAGCCAATGCTGACTTGCAAAAATGAACGGGTCGGTACGTGGTCGGCGTCGAAAAAGGCCACGAATTCGCCGCTGGTGATCTTCAATGCTTCGTTGAGGTTACCGGCCTTGGCGTGGCGGTTGTTGTCACGGGTGATGTAGTTGACGCCGATCTGCTCGCAGAACTCGCGAAAGTCTTCGCGACGGCCGTCGTCGAGTACGTGGACGCGCAATTTGTCCTTGGGCCAGTCAATGGCCTGAGCGGCAAAAATCGTCAGTTTTACGATGTCGAGGGTTTCGTTGTAGGACGGGATAAACACATCAACCACGGGCCATTCACTCGGCGGCCCCTTGAGCAGGACCGGTTGCCGACGCAGCGGCCACGCCGTTTGCAGGTAGCCGAACACCAGCACCACCAACGCGTAAATTTCTGCCAGTACCAAGCCGTAACCAAACGCCATGTCGACCCAGCTTTCGAACCCCAAGGTCGAGGTCAAACGCCAGTACATGTAACGCAACGAGGCAGTCAGCGAGAGGCCGATCATAATCAGCACGGTCAGACGCCCCGGAATCTTGCGCAAAATCATCGCCGCCGTGAAGCAGCCCAGCGCGAAGATGCACTGCGCGTACAACTCAAACGGCGCCATGATGATAAAAATTGCCAGCACGCTACAAACCAGCGCGGTGCCAATAATGAACGTGCGGCGTACCGCATCCGGCCATTGCTCAATGCGATCGGAAAAAGCCTGAGCCAAACGCTGGACGCGAGTGGGCTCGGCTGCTGCTTCAGATTCCGGGGTAGTTTTTATCACTGGGCTTCAATCCCTTGAGCGCTCGGGGCTTCGAATCGGGCCTTGAGTTGTTCCCCCAGCAGCAGCACGTCCTCACGCGCAACCGAAGCTTGAGCAGTGGCCAATGGGTTACGCCCATAAGCCAGCGCTTCACCCAACGTGTTATCCAGAGAAACAACTGCCATCAGTTGCTCCCCCAGACGTCGCTTGAGTACCTGGAGCATGTCTCGGGAAAACTCACGGCTTGCATCGAACTGATTGACCACATAATTGCAGTGCGAATACGCCGGACGCACATCAGTGGCCCCCAGCACGCGATCTATTTGATCCAGAGTGATGAAACTGGCGGCATCGGCGGTGGTGACCACAATCACTTCATCGGCCACATCCAGCGCCTGCTCCAGATACTGCGTAGAGCCGGTCGGCGTGTCGATGATCACCACATCCTGCTCCCCCAGATTCATGCGATCCAACTGACGCGCCAGCCAATGCCGGTCCTCAGTCATTTCGCTAATCAGAGAGCGACGCTCGTCGTCACTTAACACGCCGTAAGGCAGCAACAGCGAACCATCAAAACCATGCTGCAACCTGTCGTTCCAGTTGCGCCCGGCCATATTGGCACTGCCGATACCCGACACGCTGTGCTCGACGCCAAGGTGAAATTGCAAAGCGTTTTGCGGATCAAGGTCGATGGCCAGCGTTCGACCGCCACCCATCCGCAAGCTGCTGGCAAGCCCGGCACTCAGCGTGGTTTTGCCCACGCCGCCCTTGAGTGAAACCAACACCACAATGTGCGCCTTGCACTTCGCCGGACGCGCCTTGGCAGCCGCCTGACGCAATGCATCCTCGCTCAAGACGTGCGCCTGAACCTGTCGCGCCTGAATCACTTCGGCGAGTAAGTTACGCAGTTTGGCCGGAGCCGTTGCGCCAATGTGCTGCGGGGACTGTTCAGGAGCTGCTGGGGATTCCAGGAATTCAATGGCCTCTGGAAGCTCTGCGATTGGCTCAGCGTCTGCAACATGCAGGCGCGTTGAAGTGGTGACCTCATGCAAAGCAGGCAAGAGCGCCGAGATGGCATGGGCTTGCGAGGCGAGCGGGAGTTCTTGGGCTTGCAGGGTCAGTTCAATCTCTGGAACAAGCAAAGGCTCTACGACCTGCGTACGGGCGGACAACGCAAGAGGGATCGGTTCGACAGTCGTTTGCGGCTCAACCGGCGCAATCTCTACGATCTCTTCGACGGCTTTGATCATTGGCACAGGCGCGGGCTCGGCGACAACTTCAGGCGCAGCCACTCCTTGAGGCTCAGGCATATCATCAGACGTGGCCGCGGTCTTCTCGAGCGCCGGCGTCTCTTGCTTCTCTTTGTAATCGAACTGACTTTCGAACTCGTGATAACTGTCCGAGCTAGCTCCGAACCTACTAAAAAGATTCGATATGTCGTCTGTACGATTCATAGAGAATTCCCGTGACGCTGACTTTTTGTTAAGGGCATATGCCTCGACACATTACGACCGCCAAAATAAGCTATCAAAATGACATCGTCAATATTTTGAATACACCAGCCGTAAAATCCTTGTTCCAATTAAAAAAACCCTATGTAGCGTCATGATTTTGGCGTTTTGAGCGCTTTCATCATTGACGCCATTAAGTCGATTCAGCTCAACCACCTCTGCCCGCCGAGCTGCAAGCCCCGATCTACAGGTCTCACTGCAAAAAAACCGCGGATTGTGCATAAAACCCAAAGGGTTTACATGATCGTTATACATGCCGGCACTGAACTCACGGGCCACACACTTCGCCCTAATCATCTGCACAAAGCAATTCCCAGACCACAACCCCGAAAAGAGGTTAGGTACGCTTAATAAAATTCATTTGAACATCATTACCCTAATAACCAAGCGAACAACACCGCCCAAAAACGTTAAATGCACACACTATTAATAGCACCTTTAACATCAGACTCTAGCTGGTAATCACCAAACACCACAGCCCTAGAGATTATTTACTTCTGCGAACCCATACATCGCGACTCGTTCTACAGCAAATCCAACCACATAGACTTGACCCTGGACAAAGCCGACTCACAGATTCGGGCACCGAAATCAATTGGCTTGCGCCCCCCCACCCTTCCTCCCGGCATTGAAAACCCGACGAAGCGGGTTGATAAGGCACGCGATACTGGAATGAAGGCGCTTGCGCGTCTTGCAGCGCAACCAAGATCACCTGCAACGCAGACAATTAGATGCGAATAAATCACATGACCTATGCATTCGGGATGTTGACCTCCAGCGTCTTCAGCCACTGGTTAATGGCATGCTAAACCCCATGATCCTCACCGACCCGTCTTACCAGCCCTATCAGCTGTTGCTTAATCACATCTGCCACGCACCACTCATATAGCTGACCGAGATCACACGAATGCACGCGCCATGATCTTGCCCACCCTAAACACCCTGGAAGTCGACGAACTCAAGCCCAGTTATCATTTGTCAGTCTTTGCATATCACTAAGACCGTAAAGCAATTAAAGAATGAGCGGGGCACTGCAAGGCGATACAACTCGCCACAACTCATAAGCAGATGAAAATCATTTATTCACTCTGCATTGAATGGGACAGCGAGAATACTGCGATACGCATTCAACACTCCCAGAGCCATCACGGCAGGCGAACATTCGAACTGATCCACGTAGCGCAGCCGGCAAAGTCGCCCACATTACGCCGGAAGAATCTCATGGAAAGACGCGCCAGCACTTGCTGCAGCCTCAATCGAGAACTACCGCAAAAATTTGACGCCTGCAGACACGGGCTTTGGCATGCTGAACATAGACATACGCCCCACCTCGACAAGAACGATAGCGAGCACATCGATTCAAGCGCTAGCTTGCCACTCTCAGGCAGGGGTTAATAAATCGCAGGCAACAAAAAAGGGCCCACCTTTCGGTGAGCCCTTCTAGACCGCCCAGCAGAGCGGATTTTGTTTGGTAGGCGCGATTGGACTCGAACCAACGACCCCCACCATGTCAAGGTGGTGCTCTAACCAACTGAGCTACGTGCCTGCTGTGGGGTCGCATTCTATAGATTTGCGGAGGGGTGTCAACACCTTTTTTGCAGCTAACCCTATGAATAGTCGAATTATTTATTTGGACCCTAAAAATACGCTGCAGGCGCTGGCTAGCGGGTGGATTTCAACTCAGGTAGCATCGACTGCACTCGTAAAAAATATAAAACAGAGGTTCCAGAATGGCGAACACACCTTATCCCCAGTCTTACTATGCCGCTTCGGCTAACACAGCCCCGGAGCGCCCTGCCCTGCAGGATGAGGTTGAAACGGATGTCTGTGTCATCGGCGCGGGTTATACCGGGCTGTCGAGTGCTCTGTTTCTGTTGGAAAACGGTTTTAAAGTCACCGTTCTGGAAGCGGCCAAAGTCGGGTTTGGTGCCTCAGGACGTAACGGCGGGCAAATCGTTAACAGTTATAGCCGCGACATTGATGTGATTGAACGCACTGTCGGCGCCAAACAGGCACAACTGTTAGGCCAGATGGCGTTTGAAGGCGGCAAGATTATCCGCGACCGTGTCGCCAAGTATCAGATCCAGTGCGATTTGAAAGACGGCGGCGTATTTGCAGCGATCACCAGCAAGCAGATGGGCCATCTCGAAGCGCAGAAAAAGCTTTGGGAACGGTATGGCAACACTCAGCTGGAGTTGCTCGATCAACGCAGGATTCGTGAGGTGGTGGCCTGCGATCTATATCAGGGTGGCCTACTGGACATGAGCGGTGGGCATATTCATCCGCTTAATTTGGCGCTGGGCGAAGCAGCGGCGGTCGAGTCACTGGGCGGCACGATTTACGAACAGTCGCCGGCCGTGCGTATTGAGCGCGGCGCCAACCCGGTGGTGCATACACCGCAAGGCAAGGTCAGGGCCAAGTTCATCATCGTTGCGGGCAATGCATATCTTGGCAATCTGGTACCGGAACTCGCCTCTAAATCGATGCCGTGCGGCACGCAAGTCATTACCACCGAACCGCTGAGTGATGAGCTGGCCATAACGTTGCTGCCACAAGACTATTGCGTCGAGGACTGTAACTATTTGCTCGACTACTATCGCTTGTCCGGCGACAAGCGCCTGATCTTCGGCGGCGGGGTGGTATATGGCGCACGTGATCCGGCCAACATTGAGGCAATCATTCGTCCGAAAATGCTCAAGGCGTTCCCGCAACTCAAGGACGTGAAAATTGACTACGCGTGGACGGGTAACTTCCTGCTGACGCTGTCACGCTTGCCTCAGGTTGGGCGCATCGGTGACAACATTTATTATTCGCAAGGTTGCAGTGGGCACGGGGTCACGTATACCCATTTGGCCGGCAAGGTATTAGCTGAAGCTCTGCGTGGACAGGCTGAGCGTTTTGATGCGTTTGCTGATCTGCCGCACTATCCGTTCCCGGGCGGGCAGTTGTTGCGCACCCCACTGACTGCGCTGGGCGCCTGGTACTACAGCCTGCGGGACAAATTCGGCGTCTAAGGTATTCGATGCGGCCTGATAGCCCACCTGTTTGACGCACGCAGGCGTTGATGCAGGCTGCGGTCTTTACTGACGCAGCCTGCATCCGATTATTTGTGCGCTTCCAGCGTCTGAATGGCCTTGCTGCCCGCCAGCTCCTGCCCGGAGCGAGACAATTGGTTAGCGACTTTTAACCAGCGTGCTTTGTCGACATTGGCCGGCAATTGCTCCGGGGACAGGATCAACACCGCCCAGCTCCCCGCCTCTTTCCAGCGGGACTCGAAATTCTTGAAGTCCATCAGCCGACGGCGTTCCATCCCCGCCCGCAGTAACACGGTCTGCTTGGTACGGTCATAGCCCGCCAGCACCGCATAGCGAGGCTCGGTCCAGACGATGCCGTCCATGAAACGCACCATCACCGGATGCCCTGCCGCAACCTGAGTCAATAATGCTGAAAGCGATGAGTCCAGCGGGTAAACCATGAGCCCGTACTGTCCGGCCAATTGCTCCATGTTGCCTTGCACAGTCGCTTGGGCTTCAGGCAGCTTCAAGGGTTTGGTCAAAAGGCCCGGCGTGATTCTGATGTGTTGTTCACCCAGCATGCTGGCCAATACTTGCGGACCGCTTTGATGCGCATTGCCCCGAAAAAAGGGCACACCATTAAGCTCGACTCTTTCTGGCAAACGGCGCATTTCACTCTGATCAACACTGGCACAGCCCACGACGGCCAAGGCCAGCGCAGCCATCAGGCACAGTCGCGCAGTTTTCAATACAGTCACTCCCTGCATACTCCCTCGCTTTGAATGAGCGCCAAACCTTGAGGTCCGACCCGGCCGTCGATCATAGGACGCCCATCAGGCAAGGTATAGCCTTAAACCACAGTTAAGACGCCCCCCATAGAGCCAATCAGTTGGTTAAGCCCGACCTTTGGTCAATAGACTGCAACACGGCTAACGCTAGACTGTCACCTACAGAGTGTTTATGCCCGCCACGGGCAAAGGAGGCACTTATGAGCCCTACATTGACCATAATCCTGCTGATCACTGGCTGGTTAGCCGTCGCCGCCGCCATGTTTTGGGGGCTGATGCGCATTAGCCGCCATCATCACCCGCAGGCAGAGCCAAAAAAGGAAGCAACACCCGACCAACCGGCCGCTACGACAGCCAGCGCCCACTAAAGCCCTTACCAAAAAAAACCGTCCACCCCAGATAGGATGGACGGTTTTCAGTAATAGCCCGCGATTATTTCGTCAGCGCCGTCTGATGTTTTTCCCGTACCCGCCGCGCCAGAATATTCAGGGTTTCTACCGTGGCGGAGAACGCCATGGCCGCATACACATAACCTTTTGGCACATGAGCACCGAAGCCTTCAGCGATCAGGGTCATGCCGATCATGATCAGGAACGCCAATGCCAACATCACCACCGTCGGGTTTTCATTGATGAACTTGGCCAGAGGCTCCGAAGCCAGCAGCATCACCAACACCGCTACCACGACAGCGATGACCATGATCGGCAAGTGCTCGGTCATACCGACTGCGGTAACGATGCTGTCGATGGAAAACACCAGGTCCAGCATCAAAATCTGTCCAATCGCAGCCGCAAAGCCAATGGCCACTTTGGACGACACATCATCAGCTTTGTCTTCTGCATGCGGACTCATGTTGTGGTGAATTTCGCTGGTGGCTTTCCAGACCAGGAACAGGCCACCGGCGATCAATATCATGTCCTTCCAGGAGAAAGCCTGACCCAACACTTCAAATACCGGCGTCGTCAGTTGCACGATGTAGGCGATGGTGCTGAGCAAGCCCAAACGCAGAATCAGCGCCAAGCCGATACCGATGCGTCGGGCCTTGGTGCGAAATTGCGCTGGCAACTTGTTGGTCAAGATGGAAATAAAGATCAGGTTGTCTATACCGAGCACAACTTCCATCACGATCAGTGTAGCCAGGGCAATCCAGGCGGTAGGGCTGGCAGCCAGTTCTAAAAGGTATTCCATAAGTGCGTTCTGACTCTGCAGTAAGACAATTTAAATAGTATGCGAAGAATCTTGGTTATCTTGCGCTGGCTTTTCTTTCTCGATCAAGCGTAACCCTGTGGCGTCAGTAAGTGCCTGTTCGGCTGCTTTGCGCGTGTCATCAATCGCCTGCTTGGCAGTTTCAGCCGTTTTGCTGAGCATTTGCTGCGCCGCTTTTTCAGCTTGATCGCAACCGCTCATCAGCAACAGGGCCGACGCAAGCAGCGCTACATAACCTGAGTTTTTAATGTTCATGGTGATTTGCCCTTTTTAAAACCAGTAACCAGCGAATAACGCGGGATTCTAGAGAAGCAAACACTTCAGGAAAATTCGTTTTTATAAGCGCTATACTTCGATTTTTACGAAGTATTACAGACCTGATGCTTAATTACCGCCAGCTCCATTATTTTTGGGTCGTTGCCAAAACAGGCAGCATCGTTCGTGCCTGCGAGCAATTGAACCTCACTGCGCAGACCATCAGCGGGCAAATCAGCCTGCTGGAGGAAACCTATGGTTTGCCGTTGTTTCGCCGGGTCGGGCGGCAATTGGAGCTGACCGAAACTGGGCGCCAAGTGTTGCCCTATGCCGAGCAGATCTTCCAGGTCGGCAGCGACCTGGAAAGCATGCTGCGCATGGCGCCCAAGGAGCAGCAGGTTTTATTCCGGGTAGGCGTTGCCGATGTGGTTCCCAAGTCGATTGTCTACCGCTTGATCGCCCCAACGATGGAACTGGACAAGCCGATTCGTATCACCTGCCGCGAAGACAAGCTGGATCGGCTTCTGGCAGATCTGGCCATTGCGCGCCTTGATCTGGTGATTTCCGACAGCCCGATGCCACCTCATCTCGACATCAAAGGCTTGAGCCAAAAACTGGGCGAATGCGGCATCAGTTTTTTTGCCACCTCAGGGTTGGCCCAAGGATATTCAGAGAATTTTCCGCAGTGCCTACAAAACGCGCCATTGCTGATCCCTGGGCCTGAAACGGTGATCCGCAGTCGCTTGCTGCGCTGGTTGGCAGAACTGAAAATCCAGCCGCGCATTGTCGGCGAATTCGATGACAGCGCCTTGATGCAGGCCTTTGGTCAGTCTGGTATCGGGGTGTTCATTGCCCCCAGCGTGATCGCCCAGGAAGTCATGCGCCAATTTGACGTTGAGCTGATCGGCCAGACTGAGGCCGTCACCGAGTCGTTTTATGCCATTACCGTGGAGCGCAAGAGCCGCCACCCCGGCATCATGGCGATCACCGAGGGAGCCCGACGCGAGTTGTTTAGCGACGCCAGCGACTAGACGCTGGCCACACGCGGCGTCATCAACAACAGCGCCAGCATGATCGGCACCCGACTAAAACCGACAGCGGCAACACCGAGACTGCTCAAGCCTCTGGTGTCAATCACATGCCCACCGAACAAGCCCCCAGGCCGACCCCCGCGTTGCCCCGGCAATGTTCAGTGACGCAGCAAACGCCGGTGCGTGGGGCGCGGCTTTCATCAGTCGCACGAAGCTGACGCAAAACAATGCAGCCTGAGTGATGGGAAAGCACCTACTTGTGTATGGTAAAGTCCGCCCCCCGCTCAGGTCTTAGTCAGATAGGCGTGCTCAGCACGCATGACTAAACTCGACTCTTCCACTCGGCTTGACTCATTAGGTTTGCGCACACTTTTGGCTTAACCAGAGTCTTGAATGCGCCCCCACAACAACTAGAGACATTTTAATGACTGACGCTCCGCCTACTCTGCTGCAGAAGCTCAAACGCACCAGCCTGGTGACCCAGATTGTCATTGGCCTGATCGCCGGCATTCTAGTGGCCTGGCTTTTCCCTGCTGCGGCACTTTCAGTGGCCTTTATCGGCAAAGTGTTTGTCAGCGCCTTGAAAGCCGTTGCACCGATTCTGGTGTTTGTGTTGGTCATGGCTTCCATTGCCAACCACAAACACGGGCAAGAAACTCACATCCGCCCGATCCTGGTGCTGTATTTGTTCGGCACCTTTGCCGCCGCCGTCGTGGCGGTAATCGCCAGTATGGCGTTCCCTTCAAGCCTGGTATTGGTCACTGAAAACATCGCCGTGTCCGCGCCCGGCGGCATCAGCGAAGTCCTGCAAAGCCTGGTGCTGAGCGTGGTCGACAACCCGGTCAGCGCGCTGATGAACGCTAACTTCATTGGCATCCTGGCGTGGGCCATCGGCATCGGCATTGCGATCCGCCATGCAGGCGACACCACCCGCACCGTACTGGGCGACTTATCGAACGGCATCACCTTGATTGTGCGCGTGGTCATTCGCTTTGCTCCGCTGGGCATCTTCGGCCTGGTTGCCTCGACACTGGCAACTTCGGGCTTTGGCGCCCTGTTGGGCTACCTGCACCTGCTCACAGTGCTGATTGGCTGCATGCTGTTCGTCGCGCTGGTGATCAACCCACTGATTGTGTTCTGGAAGCTGCGTCGAAACCCATACCCGCTGGTGTTCCTGTGCTTGCGTGAAAGCGGGATTACCGCGTTTTTCACCCGCAGCTCTGCAGCCAACATTCCGGTAAACATGGCGTTGAGCGAGCGTTTGGGCTTGCATGAAGACACGTACTCTGTGTCGATCCCGCTGGGTGCAACCATCAACATGGCGGGTGCTGCAATCACCATCACCGTCTTGAGCCTGGCAGCCGTTCACACGCTGGGCATTCAAGTTGACCTGCCAACCGCTATTTTGCTCAGCGTGGTGGCAGCCGTGTGCGCCTGTGGCGCATCGGGTGTTGCCGGCGGTTCACTGCTGTTGATCCCGCTAGCGTGCAGCCTGTTTGGGATCCCGAGCGAAATTGCGATGCAAGTTGTGGCTGTGGGTTTCATCATCGGCATCCTGCAGGATTCGGCCGAAACCGCGCTCAACTCCTCCACCGACGTGCTGTTCACTGCTGCGGCCTGCCTGGCCAAGGAAGACCAAGCACCCACCCAACAAGGCTAAGCCTTGGCAGATTCAGGAGCGCCCGGGCGGGCGGCTCCTGAAGCTGTAATCTGCCGCGCTATAACGCGCAGCCAATCAACCCAATCAGAACGCGCCCATGTAGTCGCGCTTGCCGATTTCAACGCCGTTGTGGCGCAGAATGGCGTAAGCGGTGGTCACGTGGAAGAAGAACTGCGGCAGACCGTAGGTCAACAGGTAAGCCTGGCCAGTGAAGCGTTTTTCTTTCGGGGTGCCTTCACGGGTGATGATTTCGATGCCTTCCTTACCATCGATTTGCTCAGGCTTGATCGCATCGAGATGGGCCAGAACCTTGGTGATCAGCGCCTGCAAGTCAGCAAAAGTGACTTCGCTGTCTTCGTATTTTGGCACTTCGATTTCAGCCAGACGGCTCGAAACACCCTTGGCAAAATCAACGGCGATTTGCACCTGACGTACCAACGAGAACATGTCCGGCGCCAAACGCGCTTGCAGGAATACGCTCGGGTCAATGTTCTTGGCGCTCGCGTGGGCTTCGGCTTTGCTCAGGACTCCACTCAGGGCGGTGAGCATTTGCTTGAAGACAGGAATGGAAGCAGCGTACAGAGAGATAGTCATGAAAGTCTCGACAGTCTGTGGGCAGGAAGTTGATACGCGCAGATTATAGGCATACAGCGCGCACGAAGCGGCTTGTCTTTTAACAACAGATGAGCCCAGCGTCTGTTCCCGTTTGATTGCAGAGTTTGAGAAGGGAACAACCATCCCTTCGCTCTGCGCCTTGCCTGGCTAGATTTGACCCAGCGACGCGGCTTGCAATGAAACGGGAACAGACCCTAGGCTAGCCACCTATACAACGCACAAGGAAAGCGTGATGAGCACTGAACACGATACCGACACAGGACCTCAGCTCAACAGCACCGAGATCCGTATCCTCGGTTCCTTGATCGAGAAGCAAGCCACCCACCCTGAAACCTATCCACTGACCCTTAATGCACTGGTGCTGGCCTGCAATCAGAAGACCAGCCGCGAGCCAGTCATGAGCCTCACCCAAGGTCAAGTCGGCCAAAGCCTGCGTGCCCTCGAAGGCCGTGGCTTTACCCGACTGGTCATGGGCAGTCGCGCTGATCGCTGGGAACATAAGGTCGACAAGGCACTGGAGTTGGTGCCTGCACAGGTGGTGCTGCTGGGGTTGTTGTTTCTGCGTGGTCCACAAACCTTGAGCGAGCTGCTGACCCGCAGCAGCCGCATGCATGACTTTGAAGACACGGAGCAAGTCCGGCATCAGCTCGAACGCCTGATTGCGCGCGATTTGGCGCTGCTGATACCGCGTCAGTCAGGCCAGCGTGAAGATCGCTACACCCACGCGCTGGGCGACCCGGCAGACCTCGATGCAATCATGGCAGCCCGCCAGCAACCAACCGAACGCAACAGCGCGTCCGGGGTGTCGCTGGAACGCTTTGAAGCGCTGGAGGCGCGTATCGCAGCCCTCGAGGCCCGCCTGGCAGAACTCGAATAAACGCTGGGCAGGGCGAACTCCATCGCCCTGCCCGCCACTCAACTGCGCGCAAACGCCACCGCAGACTGGAACTGCTCAGGGGTCGGGCGAACTCCGGTGTACAACACAAATTGCTCCAGCGCCTGAATCGCAATGACTTCCAGACCGGTGATCACCCGCTTGCCTTGTGCACGACCGCGAATGATCAGTGGGGTTTCGACCGGAATCGCCACCACATCGAAGAGAATCTCGGCCTGATCGATCGCCGCTTCTGAAAACGCCAGGTCATCCGCCTCTGCCCCGCCCGTCATACCCACCGGCGTTACGTTAATCAGCATCTGCGGCCTGTGTTGGCCCAACTCTGCTTGCCATTGATAGCCACAGTTTTGAGCCAGTGCCGAGCCTGTCACCTGATTGCGCGCCACGATCAGGCCGTTGCGATAACCGCCATCACGCAAGGCCGATGCAACCGCCTTGGCCATACCGCCACTGCCGAGCACGGCAAATGTCGTGTCCAGAGCCACGTTGTGATCGCGCAGCAATTGCGCGATGGCGATGTAGTCAGTGTTGTAAGCCTTGAGGTGGCCGTCGGTGTTGACAATGGTGTTGATCGACGCAATGGCCTGAGCCGAAGTGTCTAGCTCATCGACCAATGCCATGCAGGCTTCTTTAAAGGGCATCGACACCCCGCAACCGCGAATCCCCAGAGCCCGAATGCCGGTCACCGCCCCTGCAAGGTCCTTGCTGGTGCAGGCTTTGTAGTAAAAGTTCAGGCCCAGTTGTTCGTACAGATGATTATGAAAACGCAGTCCGAAATTTCCGGGTCTGCCTGACAACGAGATACACAGGCGGGTGTCTTTGTTCGGATTCATTTGCATATTCATCTCCTCGCAATGTGCTTTTAGATAAACGGCTCAAGCCGCCAAGGTTGTTTTGCTGGATCATAGCCTGAGTGGGTCTGCTGAAACGTGTCAGCGGCCGCAAGACCTTACACAAACTTTACCGAAACACTTTGCAATTTTTTCGAAAACGACTGTCTTAGTGTTATCCCCGCTATTTATGTGGCCTGGTGCAGGCCAAGACGTGGGGTTGAAATCAGAGGATTCCCATGATGCTTACCTTCCCCAAAGTTGCTTTGCTTATCGGCGCCCTGGCAGTCGCTGGCCAGGCATCCGCACATGGTGGCGGTTGGGGTGCTGGCCCGGCGATATTAGGCGCAGTGGTCGGTGCTACGGTTGTTGGTTCGATCGTTGCCAACCAACAGCGACCGGTTTACGTTCAACAGCCCGTTTATGTGCAGCCACAACCGGTTTATGTACAAGCACCACCGGTGTACTACCAGCCGCAGCCGGTGTACGTGCAGCCGCACCCCGTTTATGCACCCGCCTATTACGGCCGGCCGCACCCTGAGTATTACGGCCCGCCACGCGGTTACTACGGCCCGCCGCGCTGGTAAACACCCCCATGCTTCACCGGCAGGCTTGTACAGCTGCCGGCAGGTCTGATTATTAAAGGTTGCGAATGTCACGGCCGATGCACAGTATTGACTCAAACGACGGCATCACCCATGCACGAACATTTGATGCTCTCATCGTCACCATTTGCACTGTATAAAAATAAGGACGACCTGTATGCCGACACAAAACCCGCACCGCACTGCAGGACTGTGCACATCGAGCAAGGTGTACAACACGCTGACCGAACTCAAGCAGCTCGAAGGTCACCGCACAGCCAAGCTCGTCTCGCTCTTGGCCCAGCACCTCGTCAACGAGGGCCTTTTGAGCGACCAGCAAGTGATGCACATGCTCGATCAAGTCGTCGATTAAGCAGTGCACAAATAGCCTCATCTGCATCAATGGCGACTATTAAGCGTAATGATTTTTTGCGCTGTGGCTCAGGCCGTAAGGTGTCCACATTGTTTGCAGGAGGTTCCTATGCCCAAGGTCCATATCATGTCTGTTATCGGCAGCGCAGTTCCCGCACCGCTTCGCGCGGACGGCCTGTTGGCGTGCTGGTACGTGGTCAATGACGGCGTTCCCGTCAGCGGCCCTTTTACTTCACGCGCCGCAGCCCAACTCAGAGCCACCAGCGAAACAGATAAAACAACGCCACACTTAACACGACACTGAGCAAGACATTGCGGGTCCAGAGCATCAACCCTACGGCACACAAACCCGCCAGCAAGTAGGGGTTGGCCAGACTCAAATCGAGTGTGTGATCCTTGATAAAAAGGATCGGCCCGCAAATCGCAGTCAACATGCCCGGCACCGCAAACCCCAGAAACTCCCGTACCCCACGATTCAGGCGAATCGGCAAGCGCGGCTCCAGAAACAGGTAGCGGTTGAAAAACAGAATCAGCGTCATCCCGCTGATAATCAGCCATATCATCATGCGAAATACGCTCCCACTCGCTTGCAAAGATACCCGGCCGCCATGCCGGCCAGCCCGGCCAGCACAATCGCCGACTCCCACTGCCACTCACTGAACAGCGCCACGCTCAACAGCGAAACGGCTACGCAGATCACAGTTGGCACATCGCGCACGATCGGCGTGATAAGGGCAATGAACGTCGCGGCAATCGAAAATTCCAGCCCCAATTGATCCAGCCCCGGAATACTCTTTCCGACAATGACCCCCACGCACGTAAACAGGTTCCAGCCCACATACATGCACAAACCAACGCCCAGCGCGTACCACCGATTGAAAGTCTGGCGATCAAACGGGCTCACCAGCGCAAAAAACTCATCCGTGAGCAAAAAGCCAAGCCCCATGCGCCACTTAGGCTCCAGGGGCGATACCAGCGGTCGCAAATGCATCGCATAGAGCAAGTGCTGCGAGGTGAGCAGCAAGGTCGTCAGCAAAATAGACAGCGCACTGGCGCCGCCCTTGATCATGCCAATGGCCACTAGCTGGGCTGCACCGGCAAACACAAACAACGACAAACCTTGGCTTTGCAGCGGGGTCAACTGAGCATCAATCGCTGTCGATCCGGCCAGCACCCCCCAGGGCGCGCACGCCAGCGTCAGTGGCAGGCAAGCAATCGCGCCGCGTACAAACGCGACGCGAGGAATCGAAGTAGACATCAAAAAATATCCCGGCAGTCAACAGCGACAAAGAGTCGCAACTTGATCGGGAAATGTCTTGAACGATCTTGCTCTTCTCCCGGTCGCAACTATTAGCCGCCCTGTTGAGCGACTCGTCGGGTTTGACGGAGCACCGATCGTGGTCTTTAGTCAGCCCCAGAATTCATTCGTTTTAGCCCATCCACAGCCAACACGAGGAACGATCATGAAAGATCTGAAATCCGCCAAGGAAAGCAGAAAGGCCGATCTGCGGACACCTTCGGCGCTGAGCGAAGAAGCTTGCAACAACATTGCGGCAGAAGTGAATGCACTGCTGGCAGACACATTTGCCATTTACATCAAAACCAAGAACTTCCACTGGCACATGTCCGGTCCGCACTTCCGCGACTTCCACCTGCTGCTGGACGAACAATCCGATCAGATTTTTGCCACCACCGATGCGATTGCCGAACGCGTACGCAAGCTGGGGCGCACCACCATTCGTTCGATCGGCCACATCAAGAAGCTGCAGCGCCTGCTGGACAACGATGCTGACTTCGTGACGCCGGAGGACATGCTGGCAGAGCTGCGAGAAGACAACATCCAGCTGGCGGCCTACATGCGCACCACCCACGACATGTGCTCTGAACTGGGCGACGTAGCGACCACCAGCCTTCTGGAAAACTGGATCGACGAAGCCGAACGTCGCGTCTGGTTCCTGTTTGAGTCCTCGCGCACCAAATAGTCACATGTCGCGCTTGACACACAAAAGCAAGCTCCCACACATGAATTTTTTTTCACCCTCATAACAGACAGCGACTTGTATATTGGCCGCGCTCATTCAATGAACCCTTTGCCCGCACTCTCCCCCGCGGGCTTTTTTTCGCCCATCAAACGCCTTGCTTGAACACCAGGGCTTTCAAACCGCACTCAGCATCAGCGTCCGGGAACTCCGGCGGGTTATCCAATCGCCGCTCAAAACGCAGGCTGGGGGCATCCAGGGTGACGCCGTCAATCAGAAAATCCGCCCCCAATGACGGATCATTCATGCACGCCAATACCGTGCCGTTCTCACTGAGCAGCTCAGGCAAGCGGCGTACCACACGCTGGTAATCCTTGGTCAGCAAAAAACTGCCCTTCTGGAAGGAAGGCGGATCAATGATGACCAGATCGTAAGGCCCCATGCTTTTGACCTTACCCCATGACTTGAACAAGTCGTGCCCCAGAAAGCTCACCTTGCTCATGTCATGCCCGTTCAGCCGGTGGTTATCGCGGCCGCGACTCAACGCCGCCCGTGACATGTCGAGGTTGACCACGTGCTCGGCTGCGCCCTCAATGGCGGCGACCGAAAAGCCGCACGTGTAGGCAAACAGATTCAACACCCGCTTGCCCTCGGCATTGGCCCGCACCCAGTCGCGGCCGTAACGCATGTCGAGGAACAGGCCGTTGTTCTGCTTGCGGCCCAAGTCCACCCGATAGCGCAAGCCACCCTCGGTGAGGGTCCACTCATCAATCACCTCACCCACCAGCCATTCAGTATCACTTTGCAATGTATAGCGATGCTGCAGCACCAGTGTGTGCGCTCCACTGGCTTGCCACACGGGCGACTGGGCGAGATCGAGCAGCAGGTGCTTCAGCGCATCCAGTTGCGCAGGCTCAGGCTCTTTGAATAACGAAACCAGGACCACACCCTGCAGCCAGTCCACTGTTAACTGCTCCAAGCCCGGCCAACAGCGCCCGCGCCCATGAAAAATACGCCGGGTTTCACTGGGCGCAGTCTCCAGGGCCGTTAATAAGTGCAGATGCAGGGTGGTTAACGCTTCAGGGGTCATCGGGCTGGCCGGTCAATTTCAAGGGCCGGCATTTTACACAATTGCAGGGACGCATCTAGCCAACGCGCAACACCGTCCTGACCGAGGCAAAGCAATCCAATCGAAGAGCACACCTGCAACGTCAATAATTATCGTTTTACAATCATTTATTATCGAACTACGATGCTGGCACTGCTTAGATCTACCCGCAAGAGCTGCGCAGTGTCCGGACATTTATATCGATAACTACAACTCAAAAGGATTGTTCGATGAAAACTGATCTCTTGGCCAACCGCAGCCGGGTCCTGGCAACAGCCACATTGGTATTAGTCGCCAGCATGCTGCTGAGCAATATCGCTTACTGGATTTTCCCTACTGCCATCGGTAAGTACATAGGCGGCTTCAGCTTGAGCGCCCTGACTGAAACACTGCAGGCAGACATCCTTCTCATGCCTTGGTGGCAGGCGTCTGGCGCAATCATTCTGTCCAGCATCCCCCTGCTGATCCTGGCTAAGGGCTTGCTGGCGTTGCGTGGGTTGTTTCTGGCCTACAGCAAAGGAGAATATTTCTCTTCGGAGTCGGCTGAACTGCTGGGCAAAGTCGGTAAAAGCGTGACGTTATGGGTGCTGGCCAGCCTGATACTGACACCCGTCATGAGTGTCTGGATCACTTTGACCCGCCCTGTTGGCGAACGGTTATTTACGCTGAGCATTGATCCGTCACATATTGTTGCCTTATTTCTCTCTGCCTCTCTTATGATCATCGCCCGCAGCTTGTACAACGCTTGCTCGTTGGCACGAGAGAATCAGCAATTTGTTTAAGAGGGCAAGATGCCGATAGATATAAAGCTGGACGTCATGCTGGCTACCCGCAAGATCAAGTCCAAAGACCTCGCGCAAATCATCGGGATTACAGAGCAAAACCTTTCACTGCTCAAGCAAGGAAAGGTCAAAGGTATAAGGCTCGCCACTCTGGAAGCCATTTGCATCGCGCTGGATTGTCAGCCAGGGGACTTGCTGCACTATCGACCGGAGTCCTAAACCGTCCTCGCAACCGCCTGTCAACTGCCATAGCGCCCTTGAGGTAGAAACCTCAAGGGCGCTTTGCTTTGTACATCACATGCAGCCTTAAACCCTCAAGTCTGTTCAGCCAGCGAACAGCATGGCGCTGCTAGGCTCGTGCGATGCACGCTGCATGGACAGGGGAACCCGTAAGGCCCAGGTCTATAAGGCTAAAAACCGCTGATCACCCATAGCGCGAAATATCTCTGCTAAACCCCTGCTAAATCAGGCATTTTTGACGTTATTAATCCATACTCAAAAAATGTAACGCTATATGTATGCGAACGGTTACAGCTCGGCATTCCCTAACCACCATTGAGTCAACCTGCGTGAAAATTCATCTTTCGATTTTGAGCCTATTTTTAGTTCTCACAGGCACCGCCGCTCCCTCAATCGCCGCAGCGACTGAAAGCACTTCGTCCCCACGGGACAGCTCTAAATTGCACATTGCCTCGGGCAGTGCACTGTTGATCGACCTGCAAACCAATAAAGTCATTTACGCCAGCAACCCGGACGTGATCGTTCCTATCGCCTCGGTTTCCAAGCTGATGACCGCGATGGTGGTACTGGACGCCAAGCAATCGATGGACGAGTACATCTCGGTCAACATCAGCGACACCCCTGAAATGAAAGGCGTGTTTTCACGCGTAAAACTCGGCAGCGAGCTGTCGCGCCACGAAATGATGCTGATCACCCTCATGTCATCGGAAAACCGTGCAGCAGCCAGCCTGGCGCACCACTACCCGGGCGGCTATGTAAAGTTTATTGCGGCCATGAATGCCAAGGCCAAGAGCCTGGGCATGATGAATACCCATTATGTTGAGCCGACCGGCCTGTCGCCTCGCAACGTCTCCACCGCACGCGACTTGAGCAAACTGCTGGCCGCAGCACGTCACTACCCCATGCTCAGCCAGTTGAGCACCACCAAAGAGAAATCCGTTACGTTCCGCAAACCCAACTACACACTGGGCTTCCATAACACCGACCACTTGATCAACAAAGACAAGTGGAACATCAAGATCACCAAAACCGGCTTCACCAATCAGGCCGGCCACTGCCTGGTACTGGTGACCGAAATGGGCAATCGCCCTGTGTCGCTGGTCATTCTTGATGCGTTTGGCAAATACACCCACTTTGCCGATGCCGGACGGATTCGCAACTGGGTTGAAACCGGCAAGACCACGAGCGTGCCTGACGTAGCCATGCGCTACAAAGCGGACAAAAACCTGCAACACCGCCAGGGCAATGCAGCTCAGGCCGCAAAGTAATCCTGGTGGACCAGGCCCGGCATCCCGGGCCTGGTTTGACGTATCTCAAGTGTTTGTTTATGCCTGCGCATGGCCCGGTCAGCAGCGTGACGCTGAGCTGTAATCGGGATGTGCTGTATTGGCTGCTATTGAGCCCTGAGCGTGCCAGCACCCCGTAATAACGGGCGAAAAAAAGCAGGCACTTGCCCCGGGGAGAGAGTCGGAAGCAAATGCCTGCGTGCTGCTCGTTAACGCTTGGGTGCAGGCTTAGGCGTTTTTTTGATGGTTTCGACGGTGGTTTCTTTCGGACGACGCTTGGCCTCATCCAACGAAATAAACAGACCTGTCCCTGAATCACGTGCGCGTTTGTTCTTCATCTCAAGTTCCCGTAAAGACCTTCCAATGAGGTCGGTCCCAGCAGGCTAGTCGAAGTCAGGCACTCTCTAGCGCCATAGAAACACGTGCTTGCAGATCAGTTGAAGCAACCCTCTCCCTCTTAACAAGAACCCCGCCTTGAAGACGGGGTTCTTGACTAGCACCGGCTCGGATCAGTTTTGCAGAGCAGGTTGTTGACCCCCATTGATCGGGATACGTTTGGCTTTCGCTTCTTCTGGCACCACCCGCTGCAGGTCGATGCTCAGCAAGCCATTGCTCAAGTTCGCGCCTTTGACCTCGATATGATCGTCGAGGCGGAAGGACAGCTTAAATGCCCGTTGCGCGATGCCCTGATGCAAATAGGTCACACTTGATGCACTTCTCTGTGTACTGCTCTCGGTGTTGTCACCAAAGGTTTCACGTTTGCTACCGCTGACAGTCAACACGCCTTTTTCGACTTGCAAGTCCAGATCTTCCTGAGTGAAACCTGCCGCCGCGATCACGATGCGGTAGCTGTCTTCACCATGCTTCTCGACGTTGTAAGGCGGATAGCTGCTGCCTGGCTCATTGCGCAGTGCGGTTTCAAACAAATCACTAAAACGGTCAAAGCCGACAGAACTACGGAACAGTGGCGCCATGGAAAATGCGTTGCTCATAATTTAGCCTCCTGATTTCAGCGAGAATTTGTCTGCGCGACCCGGTTTCGGCATCGCTTAACCCCTAAATAGGGATCGGCAAAACCATTTCAAGGGTTTTTTTGAATTTTTTTTCAGACGCTTCAGGCAGCATCCGCAGGCAGGTTATTGACCATATGCCGGACCTTCTCGCAGTCGGTCTCACGGCGCATGGCGTTGAACAGCACTACGGCTTCAGGGTAGTTGCGGGTCAGCATCGCCAGCCACTGCTTGAGACGCCCAGGCGCTGAGCGTGGCGTCAGTTGCGCTTCGGCCTGAGCCCAAAAATCGCGAATCATCGGCTGCAAATCGGCCCAGGTCATCTCGACCACTTTTTCGCCCGCACGCGCGGCAGCAATTTGCCGGGCCAGGTCGGGGCGCGAAACCAGCCCGCGACCGAGCATGATGTCTTCTGCCCCGCTGATTTCGCGGCATCGGCGCCAATCTTCAACCGACCAGATATCGCCATTGGCGAACACCGGCACCTTGACCACCTCTTGCACCTGGGCAATGTATTCCCAGTGCGCAGGCGGCTTGTAGCCGTCCATCTTGGTCCGCGCATGCACCACGATCTGACTCGCGCCGCCTTCTGCCAGTGCAATCGCGCACTCATTGGCGCTATCAGGCGTATCAAACCCCAAACGCATCTTGGCAGTGACCGGAATATGCGCAGGCACCGTGCGCCGAACTTGCAGCAAGATCGCGTGCAGCAACTCAGGCTCTTTAAGCAGCACCGCACCGCCTCGGGATTTATTAACGGTCTTGGCCGGGCAGCCAAAGTTGAGGTCAATGACCCCCGAACCCAACTCACAGGCCAACGCCGCGTTATCCGCCAGACAGGCCGGATCGGAGCCCAGCAATTGCACGCGCAACGGCAC
Source organism: Pseudomonas sp. NPDC096917 (assembly GCF_044762555.1). NCBI lineage: Bacteria > Pseudomonadati > Pseudomonadota > Gammaproteobacteria > Pseudomonadales > Pseudomonadaceae > Pseudomonas > Pseudomonas sp. NPDC096917. The sequence continues at coordinate 62,140 of NZ_JBIWEO010000004.1, forward strand.
GCCGGAGCGGGTTTGCGCGCCATGCTTGAGTTCCGGGGCGAATTTGTGGAAGTACGCTTCTGGCAATACTCGCTCGGTGACCCGAATAAATTCGGTCACGCACCAATCAATACCGCCGGTGCGGGTCAGGACATCACGCAGGATGTTGTCGACCAACCCTTCCATCGGCGCCAAAGCAATTTGCATGGGAGGCTCTCATAAAAAACGTGCAGCAGTTTACGGGGTTCTGCGACCAACCGGTATCTTGATCAGGCCGTCACGACCGCCGGGCCGTAGCCCTCCAGGAACTCGGGCGGCAGACGCTTGGGTTTGCCCGTCGATAATTCAATGCAGACGAACGTGGTCTGCGCACGCAGCAAGGTGGTGCCGTCAGCAGGCCGGACCAATTGAAAGTGCCGGGTCATGCGCAGACGCTTGTCGCAATCGACAATCCAGGTCGCAAGTTGCAACTCGTCATCTTCATAAGCGCTGGCCAGGTAATCGATCTCATGACGCGCCACAGCCATTGCCCGATCGAGCCTGCGGTACTCGGTCAAATCCAGCCCAAGGCGCTGCGAGTGGCGCCAGGCACAACGTTCCAGCCAAACCACATAGGCGGCGTTATTGGCATGACCAAAGCCGTCAATGTCTTCGGCCTGCACGAGCAGATCAATGATGAACGGCGTTGCCAGATCCCAACTCATGCCTGTCTCCCTGCACACAAATGAAGCGCGCAGTGTAACGCACCCCATCTGCACAAAGGCAGGATTGGGATGGGGCCAAGAGATAAGGGAGAGGATTTGGCAAACGCCAGACAAACAAAAGGGCCATTCAATAATTGAATGACCCTTAAAAATCCCGCAAAGCGGGTAATCGTGGCGTCCCCTAGGGGACTCGAACCCCTGTTACCGCCGTGAAAGGGCGGTGTCCTAGGCCACTAGACGAAGGGGACACAAACCCTTCTAACAGTGATCAGCGCTGAGTGCTGATCGATTCAATGCCAGTGTGGCCCGGCATTGAACTGTAAATTGGTGGAGCTAAACGGGATCGAACCGTTGACCTCTTGCATGCCATGCAAGCGCTCTCCCAGCTGAGCTATAGCCCCGATTTATCGCCTGGCGGCGGAGCAACACCGAAATGCTGCTTCTGTGAAACTGGCGTCCCCTAGGGGACTCGAACCCCTGTTACCGCCGTGAAAGGGCGGTGTCCTAGGCCACTAGACGAAGGGGACATAAACCTTCTAACTGATCAGCGCTGAGTGCTGATCGATTCAATGCCGGTGTGGCCAAGCATTGAACTGTAAATTTGGTGGAGCTAAACGGGATCGAACCGTTGACCTCTTGCATGCCATGCAAGCGCTCTCCCAGCTGAGCTATAGCCCCAAACAGTCAGTGTTGCGTGTTGCTGTGTGGACGGGGCGCATATTAAGACTGGATCGGTAGGCTGTCAAACTTATTTTCAAAGTTTTTTAAAAAAATCTGTCGAGAGAACAACCACTTACCCTTAAAACCCAGGAAATACGGGTTGTTACCCGCAAAATGTGTAGCCGCTGCCGCAGGCTGCAATGGGCTGCGCAGCGGCTCTGCTGTTCTTAAATAGAAAGCGAAGGTCCTTTGGACCTTATCGCAGCCTGGCGCAGCGACTCCACATAAAAACGAATCAAGCCATCGCGTTAAAGAGCTTTTCCCACTCTTTGTTCTCTTTCTTCGACACGCCGCCCAGCAGGTCGAGTGCCTGACGCAGACGGAAACGGGTCAGGTCCGGCCCCAGAATCTCCATCGCGTCCAATACCGACACCGAGCTGGCCTGGCCCGTGATCGAAGCAAACATCAGCGGCATGGCATCACGTAGTTTCAGCTCAAGCGACTCAACCACCGTCTGAATGCAGGCAGTAATCGGGTCTTTTTCCCACTGACGCAGGCTTTCGAGCTTCCATAGAATCAGTTGCATCAGCTGACGCACTTGCTCGTTGGACAGCTTCTTGTGTTCAAACAGCTTGGCATCCAGTTGCAGTCCGCCCGCGAAGAAGAACCCGGCCAAGGGCGCGATCTGGCTGAACGTTTCAACCCGGCCCTGCACCAGCGGCGCAATCTTCATCATGTAATCAGGGTTCAACGCCCACTGCTGAACACGGCTGGCGAACTCTTCCAGCGGCAGATCACGCAACCATTGGCCATTGAGCCACGACAGCTTCTCGATATCGAAGATGGGCCCGCCCAGCGATACGCGGGACAGGTCAAAGTTATCGACCATTTCTTGCAGCGAAAACTTCTCGCGCTCGTCCGGCATAGACCAGCCCATGCGGCCCAGGTAGTTGAGCATGGCTTCAGGCATGAAGCCCATGCGCTCATAGAACGTCACCGACGTCGGGTTCTTGCGCTTGGACAGTTTGCTCTTGTCCGGGTTACGCAGCAGCGGCATGTAGCACAGCTGCGGCTGTTCCCAGCCAAAGTATTCGTACAGCAGCATCAGTTTTGGCGCCGACGGCAGCCACTCCTCACCACGCAATACATGGGTGATGCCCATCAAATGGTCATCGACCACGTTGGCCAGGAAGTACGTCGGCAGACCGTCGGTCTTCATCAGCACTTGCATGTCCATGCGGTCCCACGGGATCTCAACATCACCACGCAACAGGTCAGGCACCACGCACACGCCTTCGGTCGGCACTTTCATGCGGATCACGTGGGGTTCGCCAGCGGCCAGACGGCGGGCCACTTCTTCCTTGGACAGCAACAAGGCACGGCCGTCGTAACGCGGGGTTTCGCCCCTGGCCATTTGCTCGGCGCGCATCTGGTCCAGCTCTTGCGCGGTGCAGAAGCACGGGAAGGCGTGCCCCATATCAACCAGTTGCTGGGTGTACTGCTTATAGATGTCGCTACGTTCGCTTTGGCGATACGGGCCGTGCGGGCCGCCGACGTCCGGGCCTTCGCTCCAGGTGATCCCCAACCAGCGCAAGGCATCGTAGATCTGCTGCTCGGACTCGCGGGTCGAACGCAGTTGGTCGGTGTCTTCGATCCGCAGGATGAACTCGCCGCCATGCTGCTTGGCAAAGCAGTAGTTGAACAAAGCGATGTAGGCAGTACCTACGTGGGGGTCGCCGGTAGGCGATGGCGCGATGCGCGTGCGAACGGTGGTCATGGGCGGTCTCGAAGTAGAGATAAAACAAAGGGCGAATCTTAACAGGCCGAACCGGCTTGGCTCCAGCGCAGTACGCCGCCAAAGACAGATGACCCGACGCATAGATGAAAAAACCTTAAATAGAGCGGTTGTATCGAATTGATACAGGGAAACCCCTGAGGCAGAAATGCTAATCTCGACCCATTCCCGGTATTCGCTGTCAGGAGACACGCAATGACCCACGTAGTGCTGGTGCTGGTTGAAACCGTTGATGATTATTTGCACCTGCTGGAGCACCAGGGTTACGCGTTGATCCTTGCACCGACCCCCGCCAGCCGCGCCGAAGCCATCGCCCACCACGCTGACCGCATCGATGTCGTACTGACCCGAGGCCCGCTGGGCTTGCGCGCGGATGAAATAGCCGCCCTGCCCTTGCTCAAAATCATCTGTGTGATCGGTGCCGGCTATGAGGCCGTGGATCTGCAAGCCGCCAGCAATCGCGGCATCACCGTCACCAACGGCGCAGGCGCCAATGCCTCCTGCGTGGCCGACCATGCCATGGCCTTGCTGTTTTCAGCGGTACGCGGCATTCCCCAGGCCGACGCGAGCATTCGTCGTAACGAATGGGTCAAAGTGCGCCAACCTTCGCTGACCGGCAAACGCCTGGGCATCATCGGCCTGGGAGCCATCGGCCAGGCTATCGCCAAACGCGCCGCCCACGGCTTTGATATGCACATCAGCTACCACACCCGACAGCCACGCGACGACTCACCCTACACCTACTGCGCCAATGTGCTCGAGCTGGCCAGCGCAGTCGATTTTCTGATCATCGCCGCCCCCGGTGGCAGCGCCACCCACCATTTGGTCAACGCGAGCGTGCTCGACGCGCTGGGTCCTGACGGCTATTTGGTCAATATCGCGCGCGGCAGTGTCGTTGACACTGCCGCCCTGATCGCGGCCCTGACCACCGGCCGGATCGCCGGGGCCGGGCTGGATGTTTTTGAAACCGAGCCTCTGGTACCGGACGCACTCAAAACCCTCGGCAATGTGGTCATGACCCCGCACGTAGCCGGACAATCGCCCGAAGCGGTCGAAGGCACCGTACTACTGGTGGTCAAAAACCTGCTGGCGTTTTTTGCCGAGCAGCCGGTGCTGACTCCCGTGGCGCTACCTGAGCCCGCCTGATTCTTAAACCTGCGGAGCCCACGCTTGAAATTCAGCCTGCCGAAAATTGCCACTGCACCCTTCTGCCCGCCAGAGGTCAGTGGCAGCGTCCCCGTCAACGCAAGCGCCCCCTTCTGGAAGCGCGTGCTGCGTTTTGCCGGCCCCGGCCTGCTGATCAGCATCGGCTACATGGACCCCGGAAACTGGGCCACCGCGATCGAAGCAGGTTCACGTTACGGCTACACCCTGCTATTCGTGGTGTTGCTCGCCAGCCTTGCCGGCATGGCCGTGCAATGCCTGTGCTCACGGCTGGGCATCGCCACCGGCCGTGACCTTGCGCAACTGTGCCGCGAGCGCTACAGCCAGCGCTCGGCGCGGGTGCAATGGTTACTGGCGGAAATCTCGATCATCGCCACCGACCTTGCCGAAGTACTCGGCTGTGCACTGGCCTTTCACCTGCTGCTGGGCTGCTCGATGACCTTCGGCATCGCCCTCACCGCCTTCGACACCCTGCTGATCCTGGCCCTGCAAGGCAAAGGCTTCCGCCGCCTGGAAGCCATCATGCTGGCACTGGTCATGACCATCGCCGCATGCTTCTTTGTCGAACTGGTCTTGATCAAACCGTACTGGCCGGACGTGTTCGAAGGCTTCAAACCTTCATTCGCAGCCATCAGTGACGCGGCACCGCTGTACATCGCGATCGGCATCGTTGGCGCCACCGTCATGCCGCACAACCTGTACCTGCACACCTCCATCGTGCAAACCCGCCTGACTGGCACCGACTACGCCAGCAAACTGGACGCCGTGCGCCTGTCACGCATCGACACCATCGGCTCGCTGGCCCTGGCCTTGCTGGTCAACGCGGCCATCCTGATCCTCGCGGCGGCCGCCTTCCACCAGACCGGCCACTCCGACGTTATCGAAATACAAGACGCCTACCGCATGCTCGACCCTCTGGTTGGCGGCGCTATGGCCAGCATCCTGTTTGGCGTCGCATTACTGGCCTCGGGGCAAAGCTCGACTTTCACCGGCACCATTGCCGGGCAAGTGATCATGGAAGGCTACCTGGACCTGCGAATCCCATGCTGGCAACGCCGCCTCATCACCCGGGGGCTGGCCTTGATCCCGGCGTTTCTCGGTGTGTGGCTGATGGGCGACGACGCGGTAGGCAAACTGCTGATCCTCAGCCAAGTGGTACTGAGCCTGCAATTACCGTTTGCCCTCTACCCGCTGATCCGCATGACCAGCGACAAAAAACTCATGGGCCCCTTTGCCAACCGCCTGCCAACCCGGCTGCTGGCGTGGTTTCTGTTTGCAGTGATCAGCGGGGCGAATGTGTGGTTGATTGTGCAAATCGGCTTGGGCGATTAACCCACAACGCCTTGTAGCCACTGCCACAAGCTGCGATGGGCCGCTTGCCACTGAGAAGCCTTTGTTCAAGTACCCGCTAGGCACCCAAAGTCGTCCAGTCGATACCTTTTTCCAGTTCAAACCGACAGACAGGACCACCCAGCAATAGCTGCGCCTGGATGGCCTCCTCAGCGTCGGCGGTATGGCCCCACGGAACGGTGTCCATGCCCTGTAGCAAACCCGCCAATAGGCCCCGATCAAGGCGATCGCCGAATCGGGCAACGACAAAATGTTTCGCGCGGCGAAATCCAATGTCGGCGCCGAGGAGTTGGGCAGCCAACGACGATGCCCCGTAGGCCGTCACTGTTATTTCAGGGATATGCCGAACAATCATCCCCGACAATCCCGACAATGATAACGACCCCGCCGCCACGACTTGCCGGAGGTCATCCGCCATGTCCGAACGCTTAAACAAGCAGGCAGCGACCAGGTCATCCCCGACATTGAAGACTCTGCGTCTGGAGAGATCCCCAAGCGCCTCTTTCGGCCACTTGGCCGCAAGGAAAAGGCTAGCCTGCCTGAGCGTCTCATAACGAGCGGACCACCGCCTATCTCCCTCGGACGCCTCATTCAACCAGTACGCATACCTGTCAATCAGACCCCGGCAATCATTAAATCCCCTGCGTAAGCAACGCAATAGTAGACCCCGAATAACTCGGCTACGCGCTATCGAGGCGACCAACGACGACATCGGCAGAGCGTGCAAGGCGACGTATTGCGACGCGTCATCGAGTACAGCTCGATAGCGCACCATCGTGGCCAGTATCGCCCTCCATTCCTGCCCGCTGAAACGTTCGGCAAAGCCATCGACGGCTTCGTTGGCGACATATGAAAAATCGTAAGAGGCATCGAACAGTAAACGCGTAACAACCACAAAGTGCCTGAGCGCCTCGTAATCCCAAGGATCTGATCCCGGCGCAGTCAGCCGTATGTAAAGCGTCCAAGTTCCCAGCACGTGCTCGCGTCGAACCGTCAGCGCAGGAAACATCCAGGTGCGAAACAGATCTAGAAACACCTCAAACGCCAAGACCCGGGCGATTTCGTCGCTGGGACAATCAGGCGGCTCCGTCCATTCAACCGAAATCTGCCGTGGCGTGAACACGTAACTCGCCTTGTGCGTTCCCATCGGAATCTGGATCTCTAGTAACTCGCGCTCAAAACGCAGAACTTTTGTCGAGCGACTACTAAACGTTGAACAAAAGTGTTCGAGCGCTTGCACGCGTTTTGGCAGTCGCAACGTATCAAGCTGCAACCCGGCCAAAGAGTATTGATGAAGGAGATTGTGTAGAACGTGCGGATTTTCATATCGCGCGGGTGTGCCGCAGGAGCCTGCAATCAGGTCAAATTCGAATCGCCAGTTGCAATCCTGTATGTCAAATGACTCAGGTATCCCTTCATCAGCCCATTGACGCAACCAAATTTGAAAGCGCTCAAGCACTGCGCTATCACGCTCAGTCAACGATCCCATACTCAGAAACCCGATCCACCCTTGCATCACATTCAGATAGCAGCGATAGCGGGTATCGTCGACCTTCTCAACAGTACGTCCCAGCAACCCCTTCAATGAGGCGTCGTAGATTTCGATTAGCGATCCTCTGATCTGCTCGCCCAAGTTCTCCAGACCGGCATCATGCAACGCCCCCCGTAGCGTCCAATAGGCGTTATTGAGTTGCGGAGCAAGTCTCTGCGTCCCGTCGCCCCCCGACACAATGCCTCTGAATAACTCCACTGACTGCCGGAATGCATCCACCGGCTCAAGAACGACTGGATTAATGAGAGCCTGCCGCGCAAGCAAGATCGCACTTACGATCGGCAACTCCAATGAGCGGATGGATACTATCGCCTCGACAAGCAGACCGCCTTCAAGGTCGTACACCAATGCATCGAGGTAGGAAACGATCTCCTCTAGCGTATAAACCGGCAGTTGCGCCCCTTCCTTTCTAACAAAGGCCACACTTTCAAGAATCAGGACGGCGTGGTCGCGCCGAAATGCCGTCACTTGTGCGGCCGCCGAATAGAGCAAGCGCTGCAACGTCTGCGGCGGCACCCAGCACGTCGCGGCTTCACAGTTGAGCAGTGCCATGACGATTCGAAGGTCACCACTCCCGATCAGCGCACGTGTTGCGGGGGATAACGCGGACAGTGCGTGCAGCTCCTGCTGGGATGCCCCCTGCAAGACCTGAAAGGCACGTTTATAGTCTCTGGCGAACTCAGTGAGCGGGTCGCATTTTTCAGGCTCTCGCGAGTGCTGTGAACGCCAGATTGCCGCGAACAGAGAGGGTGACTCCACGGTTCCATCAGCGAGCTGTATCCACCTTGTCGGCCCAGGCTGCTCGGTGCGGGCGATCAGACTGCCCTTGACTTCACTCGCGATCGGCAGGCGACGCAACTCAGAAAGGACTTCGACACAGTCCTGTGCGACCTCACCACCGGGTAGCAACACCTCATCAGTGAAGACAACACCGCAGTCATCGGGCAGCACCAACTCTCGGCGAGTCTCACTTTGAATGGACCGCAACATCGTCGAGTCGCCGAGAATGCAAGCACCACGATCAAATACAACGCAGTCTGCTCCAACAGGCGCTCGTCGAGTGTCCATCTTGATGCAGGTGATTTTCTGCTGGCGAAACATGATGCCAGCGTGTTCCTCCGCACTGCCTTCATCCACCACGACCACTGCCACATCAGCTTTCTCATTCGCATTGAACACGAGATAGCGGCGCCAGGCGCTCATGAGATCGGGCGCCACTAATGCGCGCCCCGAAGCGTGTGTACCTAGCGTCAACAAGCTTGCTTCAACGACATCGTAACGTCCGATCAGCGCTTCACGGCATGAATCGCTAAGCACTTCACGGTCACGAAAGTCACCTTCCAAAGACGCGGGCCTAACCTGAAGCAAATGTAAATGCTTCACCGTCGTCATACGCAGATGACGTCCACGCCAGAGCCTAAGACCTGAGGAAGCCGGACGCAATGCCAAGGTCGTCGCACGGGAGCCCGTACTCTGAGCGCAGGCGAAACCAAAACCGAGTGTATGCGCGACGTTCATCAGCTTTGGATTCCTCGGCATGACGGTCGTGACGGACACGAAACCCAGCGTCGTCTCCAGCCCCCATTCGCAATCTATCGCCGCGAAGTCAAATGCCTGCATCAACTCATTACATACCGACTCCATATAATCCAGAACGGCTGTATCCAGATACGGCGAATGGTCAGGGGCGATATCGTCGCAGACCTCAATTTTCAGCAGTGGCTGCACAAAGCATGGAATCGCATCGGTATCACCATAATGTCCCGAAAGTGCAAGCTGGCGTTGTGCGTGCTCTGTTGATCCACTCTTGGCCACAACGGCAATGCACCGTGTCAGCGCTTGTGGCTCATGACATATAAGGCTTTCATAGCCGCCAGCATTAACGAGATCAGTTAAGTCCTCGTGCCCCGCACTGCGTACGATCCAGGGCGCTGGACCACACACCTCCTCCACCCGCTGCCTCAACTGCGGAAAAGCTGCTTCCAAAGTAGTTGCGTAGATCGATACCGCGTCGGCCGCCGGCGGCAGGCTGCCAGTCACGATGGCCGGCAATGGGGCTATAGGAAACACGCGCAGGACGAGATTGCTCAGAGACGCGATTTTGCGAATATGCAGAAGTCGATCTACTTTAGGTGAGTAGCGTTGCTCGTCTGTGGTCATGATTTAGTACGCAGTATTCGATGCCCCATTGTCGCTAATGAACAAAGTCATCCGGCACTCTTCACGGCTTCAACAATGATAATTGCAACCAAAAATACATCAACAAACCTTATACCTCAACCCAACCTAAAACCACACAGCACCATGTAAGAATCCACCTACAATTACACAAGTTAAACCTTATATTTATATTAAGAAATGTATTACACAACAACCAAACCTTTTAATACTTACCGCCCTCATCCTGACTTTTTCGATTAAACGTTATTTGACTACTCACGCGATCGAGTGCAATTTAAAAAAATAGAATGTTTGCATTACAACAAAAAACGCAACTCGCTTACGACGTAACGAGTCATGCGAGTATCAGCTTGATTCCCTTCGTTAAGTAAAGATCAACCCAAAATGATCACATCCATGACACTTCACTTCATTCGCCAACTCATCATTCACACTATCTGCAATGTGACCGGCGAGCCTGCGAAAGAAGTGAGAGCCCTCGACAGGGTTGTACTCAATACACGCGACTGGGAACAGGTCTTCAGCCGGCTGGAGGCGACGCTCGACATCCAGACCGGCATGATGACTTCTACCGAGCGGGCGCTCTCCATAGACGCGTTGGCGCATGAAATACACAGCAAGCTATCAGACGACCTCAGCACTTGACCGAGGCATTACCCGAATCTTTTTGAGTCCTCACAAACACAGAAAGAGCAAGCATAGACGCCACTAACGTGGTGATTCCAGACAGTAAATCGTAGAAAAGAAGCATGCATCTACAGCCTGCCCCACCAGATTGATCATTTAAAAAAACGAAGGCCCTTCGCCCTTGTCGCAGCTTTCGCAGCAGCTACAGCATTCAACTCAGCCGCTTATCCAACCATCCCACCACCCGCCCATGAATCCCCGGCACTTCTTCCAGCAACCCGCTCATGCGCATAAAGTCGTGGGTCATGCCGGGTTCTTCCAGCAACAGTACGTCGTTGCCCGCGACTTTAAGCTGCTCGGCATAGGCCAGCCCTTCGTCATACAAGGGGTCATAACCCGACAAATACACCAGCGCCGGGGCCAAGCCACTGACATCCGCCGCCAGCACAGGTGAAATACGCCAGTCACTCAGTTGCTCTGCCGTTGCGTAGTGCTTATAAAACCAGTCCATGGTTGCGGTTTCGAGCAAGTAACCCTCGGCATAGCGCACATGGGAGTCACGCTTGCAGCTGCCATCGGTCACCGGGTACAGCAGCACTTGCGCACGCGGCACGATGGCCACTTCCTGGGGCTCGTACACCGCCAGAATCGATAGCACAGTACTCAAGGTCCCGCCCGCGCTGTCTCCGGCAAACGCTACCCGCGAGGCATCCAGCCCCTGTTTGGCGCCGTTCCGGAGCAGCCAGTTCACCGCATCGCAAGCGTCATGCACCGCCGTCGGAAACACCCATTCCGGGGCCAACCGATAATCCACCGCCAGCAGCGCAAACCCCCCGAGCGCCGCCAATCGTCGACACAGCGCGTCGTGGCTGTCGAGGCTGCCAATGACATAACCGCCCCCATGAAAATAAACCACCACCGGCACAGGACTGACCTCAAGCCCGGGTCGACGATAAAGCCGCGCCCGCAGACTAAAGCCATCGCGTGCCGGGATACGCAACTCGTCGCTGTCCACGTGTGGCACCGGGACATCGAACACGCTGGCGCTTAGCTCAAACTCACTGCGCGCCTGCGCCGGGGTTAGCGCATGCATCGGCAGGCTCTTGCCGGTCATGCGGCCCATTTCAGCCAGGCTTAAAAAATCTTCAAGATCGGGTAACAACGACATCGCAATTTCCTTGTAGTCAAAAAGAGACAGCGGCTACCGTGTCTGCCAACACATCATCCAGTTGCGCCAGCAAGGTGGCATGGCGCAGCACGTCATAATGCCCAGCGCTCAACACTGTGTGACTGGCTCCGGCACCAATTTGCGCTGCATGCACCCGGCGCTCATCCTCGCGCCCGGCCACCCACCAGTGATGCGCCTGCACGTGGGTCTGCGGCAATGAACGCTGGTCCAAGGCCAAGTGCTTGAGCCGTGCACCGACCGCGAAGATATGGCTCAACTCCGCTGCCCCCAACACCCCGTGTTCATTCAGCGCCGTTGCCGCCTCAATCACCTGCTCCGCGCCCCGCTGCTCATCGCGCATCAGCTCCTGCGCCTCGGCCTCAGTCACGCCCAGCACAACACGCAAAAAGTCCTGCAAATCTTCACGCCCGTCAGTGGCCTCGGCCGTACCGGCCACGTAGCTGTCGACCAGGCCGGCAAACGCCACCTCTTGACCCTGGGCCTCCAGCGCCTGCGCCACCAGCAAGGTCAACGCCCCGCCCAACGACCAGCCGAGCACGTGATAGGGGCCGTGCGCCTGCTGCTGACGAATGCGCTCAGCGTACGCCTGGGCCATGGTGTGCAACGAATCGTCCTGCCACGCCGGGTCCAGCAACATCCGGCACTGCACGCCATAGACGCTGCGGCGCCCGTCCAATTGACGGGCCAGCGGCTCATAGTCGAACACCGTGCCGAACCCCGCGTGCAGACAAAACAATGGCGGCACTTCACTGACCCGACTGTTGAGCGCCAGCAACGGGTCGGGCGCGCTGCCAGCAGCCACCGGCTCATACCCGCTCAACTCGGCAATACACGGCTTTTGCATCAGGTCGCGCAGCCTGAGGCTTAACCCCAGTTCAGGCTGATTGCGCACCCGCGAGATGACTTTCAGCACTTGCAGCGAATCGCCGCCCAGCTCGAAGAAGTTATCGTCGATACCCACCTGTTTCAGCCCGAGCACGTCTTGCCAGATTTCAACCAGCGCCTGCTCCCGTGCATGGCGCGGGGCACGGTAATGGCCCTGGGCCGGTTGCGGCTGCGGCAAGGCGCGGCGATCCAGTTTGCCGTTGGCAGACACCGGCAGGCGCGCCAATTGCACGATATGCGCAGGCACCATGTAATCGGGCAGTTGTGCCTGCAATTGCGCTTTCAACGCGCGTTCAAGCGCCACGTTGGACGGGGCGACCACATACCCCACCAACTGCTTGCCGCACGCCCCTTCAATCACGTTGACCGCCGCGTCCTGTACGCCCTCACACTGACGCAGACGCGCTTCGATTTCCCCCAGTTCAATACGGAAACCGCGAATCTTCACCTGCTGATCCAACCGCCCCAGGTAGTCAATCACCCCATCTTCGCGCTGGCGCACCCGATCACCGGTGCGGTACATGCGCCCGCCCTTGCCGTCGAAAGGATCCGGTACGAAGCGCTCAGCGCTCAAGCCAGGCTGCTGATGGTAACCGCGAGCCAGGCACGCGCCGCCCAGATACAACTCCCCACTGACGCCCGCTGGCAACGGGTTCATGTCTGTGTCCAGCACATACAGCCCGCGCCCGGCCACACCACGACCAATCGGCGCATAGGCCGCCTCACAACACTCCGTCACCTCGGCGCGCCACAGCAGCGGCGTGACCACGGTTTCAGTCGGGCCATACCCATTGACCAGTCGCTGCGGGCGCAAGGCGCGCTTGACCTGTTCAAAGCTGGCAGCCGGCACCGCATCGCCGCCAAAACAGTAGGTATGCACCGCCGGAGGATTGCCTTGCACCCACGCCACGTCGGCCAGTTGTAGCAGGTAGGCAGGCGGGAAACACGCGACCGTCACATGCTGCTGATGCAGCACCTGCAAGGTCTGCTCCGGGGTCCACAGGTTGTCGTCGCGAATCACCAGGCTGCCACCGGCCAACAACACACTGAGCCAGCGCTCTTGCGCGCCATCGAAGGCGAAGGACATGAAGTGCAGTTCGCGGCTCGCCGGGCTCAACTCATAGAGCTCAATAATCCCTTGGCAATGCCGCGCAATCGGCTCGCGGGCCACCGCCACACCCTTGGGCTTACCCGTGGAACCCGAGGTGTAAATAAGGTAGGCCAAGTGCCCGGGCAGGGATTCAACCTCGCGGGGGACGCCCTGCAGTTCGGCCAACGGATCCAGGACCAAGCGGGGGATTGACGCATCAAGCGTGACACGCTGATCCACATCGTGCTGGCACAGCAGCAGGTTCGCGCCCGCGTCCGCCAGCATGAATGCCAGTCGCTCAGCCGGGTAACCCAGGTCCAGCGGCAGATACGCCGCCCCCACCTTGAGCACCGCCAAAAACGCCACAATCGTGTGCTCCGAACGTGGCAGCGCCACCGCCACCACCTGCTCAGGCCCCATACCACGAGCCTGCAACTGCACGGCCAAGCCATTGGCCTGACGCTCCAGCTCGGCGTAGCTCAGTTCGCGCCCCTCACAGCTAAGGGCTTGGGCCTGGGGTTGACGCGCCACCTGATCACTAAAACCCTGCACCAGATCACGTACCGACGTGGCGTCTTGCGCCCATTCGACGCGGCCTGTCGGCAAGCCTATCTCGCCGATCAAACAGTCAGCGTCTTGTGGCAAGCGCCTCAACAAACCTTCAAGTTGCTCGCGAATCCGCTCCACCGAAACCGCATCGAACCGTTCGCGCAGGTACAGGTATTCCACCTCCAGACCTTGATCGGTGGCGCTGACCATCAGGTCCATCGGGAAGTTGGTCACGCCGCCGCTGCCCACTTCGGCAAATTTCAGCTCACCCTCCTGTTCGCCGCGCAAGGCTCGGTCTACCGGGTGGTTCTCGAACACGATGATGCTGTCGAACAGCCCTTGCCCGCCCTGCCCGGCCCAACGCTGAATATCCGCCAGCGGCGTGTGCTCAAAATCGCGGATCGCCAGGTTGTAGTCCTGCAACTGGCGCAGCCAGTCGCCCAAGGTCTGCTGCGGATCGAGGGTCTGGATCACCGGCAAGGTGTTGATAAACAGCCCGAGCATGTCTTGCGCCCCGGCCAACTGGGCCGGGCGTCCTGCCACTGTTGCACCGAAGGCCACACTGCGCTGCCCGGTGTGACGCTGCAACAGCAACAACCAGGCCGCTTGAATCAGCGTGTTCAACGTTACGCGCTGAGCATTGGCAAAACGATGCAAACGCTGGGTCGCGTCGCTGTCGAGATAGCTATACAGCACCCCATGCCCGCGGCCTTGGGTATTGGCGGCATTGGCCAAAATGCTCGGGGCGTGCAGCGCCTGTAAGCGCTCGCGCCAGAAACGCTCGGCGGCGCTGGCGTCCTGACGCTGCAACCAACTGATGTAGTCGGCATAACGCCCGGTCAGCACCGGCAGAGGCTGGTTGGCGTAAACGCGCAACATTTCGCCCAGCAGGCGCGAAGCGCTCCAGCCATCGAGCAATAAGTGGTGATAAGTCCAGATCATTTGGAACTGAGACTCACCCAAGCGCACCAGCGTAAAGCGCATCAACGGTGGGCAACTCAGATCAAACCCTCGCGCTTGATCCTGCGCCGCCAACGCCAACAAGGCCTTCTGCGGGGCGCCATGCTCGCGCCAGTCAACCTCAACCATCGGCACTTCGACATGCTGATACACCGCCTGCAACGGGTCGGCCAAACCATCGCGCCAGATAAAGGCTGCGCGCAGCACCTCGTGGCGCTCGAGCAAGGTTTGCCAGGCAGCGCGCAAGCGCTCCACCTGCAACCCCTCAACCGCCACGCTGAGCTGGTTGACGTACAGATTGAGCTCCGGCGATTCGAGGCAATGGAACAGCATGCCCTGCTGCATCGGCGACAGCGGGTACAGATCTTCCAACTGGCTGCGATCCACACTCAGGCGGCCTGGCACTTGGGCAAACGCCGGCGTTTCAAACACGTCCAACACCTGCGGCTCGGCATTGCTCGCCAGTGCCGCCAAAGCGCGAATGGTCTGCGCGGTGAACACTTGCCTGGGGGTAAAGGCCAGCCCGCATGCCCCGGCGCGGCTCACCGCTTGCAGGGAAATAATCGAATCACCGCCCAGTTCAAAGAAGTTTTCGGTGACCCCAATCGCGTCCAGCCCCAGCAGTTCCTGCCAGATCTCGACCAGCAGCGTTTCGGCTGGCGTACTCGGCGGCACACGCTCTGTGCCCGGTCGACTGGCCTCAGGCGCGGGCAGCGCCTGACGGTCCAGCTTGCCATTGGGCGTCAACGGCAACGCTGCCAGACACATCACATGCGCGGGCAACATATGCGCCGGCAAACGGCTGCGCAGATGAGTGATCACCCCTTCACGCAACGCTGCTGGGTCGGCCTGCGGATCGCGGGCCACCACATACCCCACCAACTGACGGCTGGCCGGGCCTTCGCGATCCACCACAAAGGCTTCGCGCACGGCGTCGTGCTCCAGCAAACAGGCTTCGATTTCGCCCAGCTCGATGCGAAACCCGCGAATTTTCACTTGCTGGTCCATCCGCCCCAAATACTCGACCACACCGTCTTCGCGCAAGCGCGCCAAGTCACCACTTCGATACAACCGCGCGCCGGGCACAAACGGGTCGGGCACAAAGCGTTCAGCTGTCAAATCCGGGCGCTGGTGATAACCGCGCGCGATGCCTTCACCGCCCAAGTACAGTTCGCCGGCCACCCCGACCGGCAGCGGTTGCATGCTGGCGTCCAGCACATACGCGCTGCGCTCGCCTACGGGTCGCCCGATAGGCAAGAACGCCGAGTCAAACTGCGTGTCCGGGTAGGCGCACCCAATCAACGGCGTGATCACCGTTTCGGTCGGGCCATAGCCGTTGATGATGCGCGGCGGTTGCAACACCCGCTGCACCTCCTCGAATGCGTGCTTGGGCATGCCTTCACCGCCCACAGTGTAAGAGCGAATCGGCAGCCTGCGACCCGCTTCACCGATGTAGTCAGCCATTTGCAGCAGGTAACTCGGGGTAAAACAGGCAATGGTGATGCCATGGCGCTCGATCTCTTCGCAGGTGCGCTGCGCACTCCACACCTCATCATCACGCGGCATCAGCGCCGAACCGAACATCAGCGGGGTCAGCCAGCGTTCGTGAGCGCCATCAAAACTGATGGAGGCAAATTGCAGCTCGCGGTCATCCGGGGTCATGCCGTACAGCGCACCAATCGACAGACAATGCATGGCCAGCGGGCCGTGGGCCACGCTCACGCCTTTGGGGCGCCCGGTCGAGCCCGAGGTGTAAATCAGGTACGCAAGGTTCTGCGCATCCGTCAGGTTGAGCGGGTTGCTGTCTGGCAGACAGCTGACGTTCTCGCGGTCCAGTTCCAGCACTGGCAAGCCGTCAATGTGCGCCAAGGTCGGGCGCAACCACGACTGGCTCAGCAGCAACGCAATGCCGCTGTCGTGCATCAGGTAACTCAAACGCTCGGCCGGGTACGCCGGGTCCAGCGGCACATAGGCCCCCCCGGCCTTGAGAATCGCCAACAGGCCGATCATCATCTGTGGCGAACGCTCCACCGCCAGCCCGACCCGCACTTCGGGGCCAATCCCCAGCTCACGCAAGCGGTGGGCCAGCCGGTTGGCGCGCTGGTTGAGGTCGGCGTAGGTAAAGCGCTCGGTGCCAAAAATCAGCGCCGTGGCGTCAGGACGAATCGCCGCCTGCGCCTCGATCACTTGATGCACGCACTGTTCAGTCGCAGCGCCCCGAGGCGGGTTCCAGTCGTGCAACTGGCGGGTTTTTTCGGCAGCGCTCAGCAGTGGCAATTCCCCAAGACTGATCTGCGGCGCAGCGACCATACCGTGCAGCAGGCACGCCAAATGCTCGCTCATGCGCGCAATCGCGGCCGGATCAAAATGGCTGAGCAAGAAACTCCAGGTCAGGCTCAACTGGCCTTCGCTGACCGCCGCCAGCGTCAGCGGGTAGTGGGTGCGTTCGTGATTGTCCGGCACGGCGAAGCTCAAGCCGTCCGGCGCGCCCTGCTGCAAGGCCTCGCCAATCGGGAAGTTTTCAAACACCAGCAAACTGTCAAACAACGGCTCACCGGCACGTCCGGCCCAGCGCTGTATGTCGCTCAAGGCGCTAAATTCATGCTCACGCAGTTCCAGGTTGTGCGCCTGCAAGCGGTTCAACCATTGCGCCACACTTTCGGCCGCGTGCGGCCGGGTGATCACCGGCAAGGTATTGATAAACAGCCCGAGCTGGTTTTCTGCTCCCGGCAAATCCACCGGGCGCCCAGACACGGTGGCGCCAAACGCCACCGTCTGCTGACCGCTGTAACGCTGCAACAACAGCGCCCACGCGCCCTGCACCAAGGTGTTGAGGGTGATGCTGTGCTGACGCGCAAACACATTGAAAGCCTGGCTGCTGGCGGCATCGAACACGTACCGATGATCCGCGTAATCACTGCTGTCCGAAGGCCCATGCGCCAGGCTCTGCGCCAGCAAGGTCGGGTTATCCAGCGTCGCCAGTTGCGCGCGCCAGAACGCTTCATCGGCCTGAGCGTCCTGCGCTTGCAGCCAGCCGATGTAGTCGGCGAAACGCCCCGGAAGAGCCGTCACTGGCACCGCGCCATAGCGCTGCAACACCTCCCCCAGCAACAGCGCATTGCTCCAGCCATCCAGCAGCAAATGGTGATGGGTGTAGATCAGTTGCTGACGCTGTTCATCGAGGCGCACCAGGGCCAACCGCAGTAGCGGCGGCTGCGCCGGGTCGAACTGCAAACGCTCACTGCGCGCCAGCAATTGCAGCTCGGCAGCTTGCTCCTCGCGACCGCGCCAATCGAGCACCGTCAGCGGCAATTCCAGTGTTCGTTGCACCACCTGCACCGGCTCGCTGGCGCCTTGTGGCCAATGAAAACCGCTGCGCAAAATCGGGTGAGCAGCCAGCGTGGCTTGCCAGGCGCGAGCCAATCGGTCGGCGTCGAGCCCGCTCGCTTCAACGCTGAGCTGGTTGACATACGCCCCGGCCTGCGGCTCGTAAAGGCTGTGGAACAACAAACCGCGTTGCATCGGCGACAGCGGGTACAGGTCTTCAATCTGCCGTGGCGCCATTGGCAGTTGCTCGAGTTGCGCTTGAGTCAGGCTCGCCAGCGGGAAGTCCGCCGGGGTCACGCCGCTGTGTTGTGGGTGCAGGCAATGCTCAATCAGCGCCTGTACCTGCGCCTTGAGGCCAAAGGCCAGGGCCTGGATGTCAGCCTTGTCGAAACATTCCTGGCTGAAGCTCAGGTCCAGTTGCAGCTCACCGCCAAACACTTGGCCGTCCACCGACAACCAGTTGGCCAAGGGTGAATCCAGGCTCTGCGCTGTGCCGCTGGGCTCTTTGGCCGGGACAAACAACGCGTCTTCGCCGAAGCTCTGATCGAACTGGCCCAAGTAGTTGAACGTCACCCGCGCCGCTGGCAAGGCCGCAAGGCTGGCTTGGATATGAGCATCGCCTTGATAGCGCAACAACCCAAAGCCCAGGCCTTTACCCGGCACATCGCGCAGTTGCTGCTTGATCGCCTTGATGGATTCGGCCACGCCGGCCGCCGGAGTCAGCTTGACCGGGAACAGGCTGGTGAACCAACCCAGGGTGCGGGTCAGGTCAATGTCGGTAAACAGCTCTTCACGGCCATGGCCTTCCAGTTGAATCAGCGCCGTCGACTCGCCGGTCCAGTCACACAAGGCGCGGGCCAGAGCTGTCAGCAAGAGGTCATTGATCTGCGTTCGATAGGCCGCAGGTGCCTGTTGCAGTAGCTGGCGGGTCTGCTCGCGGTCCAGCCCCAGACTGACCACCTGGCGATGGCGCAACGCTTGGCTGCCCAAAACCCGAGCGTGCGGCAACGTACCGCTCGCGCCCTGCAATTGGCCTAACCACCAGCGCTGTTCAGCCGCCAGTTGCTCACTGTTCGCATACACCGAAAGCTGCGCGGCCCAGTCTTGCAGCGCGCTGCTTTTTTCCGGCAGTGCCTGCCCAGCGTAAGCCGCCTGCAAGTCTTCAAGCAGCACCCGCCACGACACACCGTCCACCACCAAATGGTGGATCACCAGCAACAAACGCTGAACGCCGTCTTCATGGTCAATCAGCACCCCGCGCAGCAGTTGCCCGTCGTACAACGACAAACTGCGTTGCGCTTCATGACACAGCGTTTGCAGCGCTTCATTGCTTTGCACCTGGGCGGTCCACAGCAAATCGGTGGCAGCTGCGCTGTCCAACGGCACATAGCGCGCCGTCCAGTGCCCGGCCTGCTCGCGAAACTGCAAACGCAGCGCGTCATGCTGGGCCAGCACCTGTTGCACGGCGCTTTGCAGGCGCAGCAAGTCCAGTGGCTCGCGCACCTCAAGCAGTACCGATTGATTCCAGTGCTGCGGCTGCACGGTCTGATGGGCGAAGAACCACTGTTGCACCGGGGTCAGGGTTTGCAGGCCAGTCACCGGCCCTTGCGCGATCTGCGGCGCCTGTTGGTGGCTGGCCACCGCGGCCAATGCCTGCAAGGTCGGCTGTCGAAACAGATCACGCGGCTGCAAGCGCAGACCGGCACGCCGCGCCCGGCTGACCACCTGAATCGAGATGATCGAGTCGCCGCCCAGCTCAAAAAAATTGTCCTGACGCCCTACTCGCTCCAGCCCCAGCACGTCTTGCCAAATGGCCGCCAACTGGCGTTCGTGGTCACTGCGCGGGGCCTCGAAAACCCGCTGGCTGACGCTGGCCTGAGGCTCGGGCAACAATTTGCGGTCCAGCTTGCCATTGGGGCTCAGCGGCATGCGTTCGATCAGCACCAGGTGCGTCGGCACCATGTAATCGGGCAGGCGGGCCAGCAAATGCGCGTTCACGGCATCACGCCATCCGGCCTGCAAGTCGCTGGGCACGACATACGCCACCAGTTGATTGTCCAGCGCCAGCACCACGGCTTCCAGCACCTGCGGGTGTTCTTGCAGGCGCGCTTGGATCTCACCCAACTCGATGCGCAAACCACGGATTTTTACCTGATGGTCGATGCGCCCGCAGTATTCAATGGCGCCGTCTGCCCGATAACGCGCCAGATCACCCGTGCGGTACAAGCGTTCGCCACAGCCAAACGGGTCGACCACAAAGCGCTCGGCAGTCAACCCCGGGCGGGCGTGATACCCCCGCGCCAAACCCGCGCCTGCCAGGTACAACTCGCCAACTGCACCGCTCGGCAACGGCAACAATTCAGGGCTGAGAATGTACGTGCGCAGGTTGGCGATCGGCCGCCCAATGGGCACGCTGTCGCGACCTTCTTCCACGCATGTCCAATGCGTCACGTCGATGGCCGCTTCGGTCGGGCCGTACAAGTTGTAAAGCGTCGCCTGCGGCAGGCTACGCAGGGTCTGACGTTGTAACGCCATCGGCAACGCTTCGCCGCTACAGACAATGCGCCGCAACGAACGGCACTGTACGGCTTCGTCCGCGCCGATAAAGGCTTGCAGCATTGACGGCACAAAATGCAGCGTGGTGATGGCTTGCTCAACGATCAGCGCCGCCAGTTGCTGCGGGTCGCGATGAGCGCCGGGAGCGGCCACCACCAACGTCGCGCCGCACATCAATGGCCAGAAAAACTCCCACACCGAGACGTCAAAACTGAACGGGGTTTTCTGCAACACCCGGTCCGCGGCGCTCAGGCCATAAGCGTCTTGCATCCATGCCAATCGGTTGTACAACGCGCCATGACTATTGCCCGCGCCTTTCGGGCGGCCCGTGGAACCCGAGGTATAGATCACATACGCCAGATTCTGCGCACAGGCCAGATTTGGCAGATTCTCCACACGGCGGTTGTAGGGGCGAGCCGGTCTCGCGATCTTTTGCGCTTCAATGTCCAGGCACATCACCGGCAAACTCTCCGGCAACGCCAGAGCTGCCTGCACATGCGCCTGGGTCAACAGCAAGCTGATGCCACTGTCTTCAAACATATACGCCAAGCGCTCGGCCGGGTATTGCGGGTCAAGCGGCACATAAGCGCCCCCGGCCTTGAGAATCGCCAGTAAACCGATCACCAGCTCCCGCGAGCGTTCACAGGCAACGCCCACCCGCACTTCCGGCCCAACCCCCTGATCGCGCAACTGCCACGCCAGGCGATTGGCCCGTTCATTCAATTGGCGGTAACTCAACGCGTACTCGCCAAACACCACCGCGCAAGCGTCTGGCGTGGCCGCAGCTTGCGCCTCGATAGCCACGTGCACGCAATCGGGGCCGGGATAGCGCTGTTGCGTGGCATTCAACCCATGCAACGTCGCCTCAACTTCTTGGGGCGTCAGCATCGGCAACTCGCCAATCACACATTCGGGATCAGACACGATGCCCGCCAACAGATTGCGCCAATGCTCGGCCATGCCTTCGATGCGCGCCGCGTCAAACAGGTCGGTGGCATAGGTCAGGCTGGCCAGCAGTTGCTCGCCTTCTTCGTGGGTATCGAGTTGCAGGTCAAATGACGCGGTACGGGCCTGCCATTCCAGGCTTTCGATCTGCAACCCGGCAAGCATTGCACCCAGAGCACCGGGGCGGCTTTGCTGGTGATTGAACATCACTTGAAACAACGGGCTGTGGCTCAGGCTGCGTTCGCCTTGCAGCGCGTTGACCAACCGCTCGAAGGGCAAGTCTTGATAGCCCTGGGCATCCAGCGAACGGTCACGGGTTTGGCTCAGCAACTGGCTGAACGGCATCTGCCCGTCCAGCTCGGCGCGCATGACCTGAGTGTTGACGAAAAAACCGATCAGACCACGGGTTTCGGCCCGATTGCGGTTCGCCACCGGCACCCCGACGCGCAGGTCTTGCTGACCGCTGTAGCGGTACAACAGCGCCTGAAAACTGGCCAGCAGCAACATAAATGGCGTCACCCCGCGCTGCTTGGCTAAAGCCAGCAAACCTTTGGCCAGTGCGGGTTGCAGAGCGAAATCCAGGCGCGCACCTTGGTGCGTCGGCTGGGCCGGACGCGAACGATCGCCCGGCAGTTCGAGCACCGGTTGCTCGCTGCCCAATTGCTCGCGCCACCAGTCCAGTTGGCGGTCCAACTCCCCGGCCTCCATCCAGCGCCGTTGCCACATGGCATAGTCGGCGTATTGAATCGGCAACACCGGGAGTTCAAGCGCCTGTCCTTGCGCATGCGCCGCATACAACTGCGAGAACTCCTCAACCAGCACCCCCATCGACCAGCCATCGGCGACGATGTGGTGCAAGGTCAGCACCAGCACATGATCGTCCGCGTCCAGTTGCAACAGGCTCACCCGCAGCAGCGGGCCGTGTTGCAGATCGAAAGGTTGGGCAATGTCTTGCTCTACCCGATGCAGCGCCATGTTCAGACGATCGGCCTGCGGGAAATCGCGTAAATCATGGCGTGCCATCAACACCCTGTCGCCGCTGCCGCAGGCGGCGACAAGGGCCGCAGGACCTTCAAGATCGGGGCCGCTACGCGCCCCATCGCAGCCTTGGGCAGCGGCCACAGGTTTTTCAACAAACACACTGCGCAAGCTGTGATGGCGTTCAAGCAAGGCATCAAAACTGCGCTGCAAGGCCGGTACATTCAGCGCGCCGCGCAAACGCAAGGCCGCCGGGATGTGATACGCGGCGCTGTGTGGGTCCAGTTGCCACAAAAACCATTGCCGTTGCTGGGCATACGACAGCTCACACGGCGCGTCTTCAGGTGCGGTCGCCGGGATCGGTAACTGGCCGAAGCTGACGCCCTGCTCTTGCATCTTTTGCAAAAACACGCGGCGCTGTTCTGGCGCAAGGCTGGCGAAACGGTTGGCAATGCGCCAGGCGGTTGAGTGTTCCATCAGTGGGTCTCCATCTCATCGAGCAGCGATTCCAGTGCGCTCAGACGAACATCGTTATCCGCAGGCGTTTGTGCCTGTGCCAGGGCGGCATAGGCTTGCAGGTCAGTCGCTTCGAACAGCGCTCGCAGCGCCACGTCGAGGCCTAATTCAAGTTCGACCCGGGCACTGGCTTGAGCCGCGAGCAGCGAATGCCCACCCAATTCAAAGAAGTTGTCGTGACGGCCCACGCGCTCGACCTCAAGCACCTGCGCCCAAATCGCGGCCAGCCGGGTTTCCAGCTCTCCCACCGGCGTGCTGTAAGGGCGTTGATAAAGGTCGGTGTCGGGCCAGGGCAAAGCCGAGCGGTCCAGCTTGCCGTTGCCGGTCAGCGGCAGCGCATCGAGCAGCTGCCAATGGGTCGGCACCATGTAATCGGGCAAGTCGACCTTGAGCGCCGCACGCAGATGCTCACGCCACAGCAGCGCCTCAACAGGGGGTTGGTCGGCCACCACATAGGCGCAGAGCAGGCCTTGATGAACGCTCAACACCGCATCGCTGACGCCCGGTTGCTGCTTGAGGCACGTTTCGATTTCGCCCAACTCGATACGAAACCCGCGAATCTTCACTTGCTGGTCGATACGCCCCAGGTAGTCGATGTTGCCGTCAGCACGCTGACGGGCCAGATCGCCGCTGCGGTATAGACGCGCCCCCGGCGTAAACGGGCTTGGCACAAAGCGCTCGGCACTCAGCCCGGCGCGGCCGTGATACCCCCGTGCCAAGCCCGCCCCGGCGATATACAGCTCACCCGCACAGCCCGGCGCCACAGGCTGCAACTGGCTGTCGAGCAAATACCAGCTCAGGTCGCTGACGGGCCGCCCGATCGGACTGTGCAGCTTGGCGTCAAGATCAATCGGGTTGAGGACGCGGTAGGTCACGTGCACCGTGGTTTCGGTGATGCCGTACATGTTGACCAAGGTGGTCTGGTCGTTGCCAAAACGCTCGTACCACGGGCGCAGGCTCGCCACTTCCAGCGCCTCGCCGCCGAAGATCACCCACCGCAAGGCCAGTGCTTGCGGGCTGTTGCAGGCAATGGGCAACAGTTGCCGGAAAGCGGTCGGGGTCTGGTTGAGCACCGTCACCTGTTCATCGCACAACAACTGATGGAACGCGTGTGGCTCGCGGCTGATGAAGTACGGCACGATCACCAGGCGCCCGCCCGTGCACAGCGCGCCAAACAATTCCCACACCGAGAAATCGAACGCGCAGGAATGGAACAGCGTCCACACATCGCTGGGGCCAAAGCCAAAGTCATCGGCCGTGGCGCTCAGCAAGCGGGTGACGTTGGCGTGGGTCAGCAACGCGCCTTTCGGCCGCCCCGTGGAGCCCGAGGTGTAGATCACATAAGCCGAATTGTCCGGCTGGGTGAGGTTAGGCACGTTGTCGGCACTGAACGCGTCCAGCACCACATGCTCCAGGCACAGCGTCTGCACCCCGCCCCGTGGTGGCAGGTTTTGCAGCAGGTGCTCCTGAGTCAGCAACAACTGAATGCCGCTGTCTTCGATCATGTAGCTCAAGCGTTCGGCGGGGTATTGCGGGTCCAGCGGCACGTAAGCCCCCCCGGCTTTGAGAATCGCCAGCACCCCGACCACCAGCGCCAATGCGCGCTCAGTGGCGATGCCAACCCGCACTTCCGGGCCAACCTTCAACTCACGCAGCTTGTGCGCCAGACGATTAGCCTGGGCGTTGAGTTCGCTATAGGTCAGCGAATCATCGCCGCAGCGCAACGCCACCGCCTGCGGGTGCAAGCTGGCCTGCGCTTCAAACAGCGAGTGCAGCTGGGGGCCTACCGGCTGCACCCGCACGTGCGGGTTCCACTGTGCAATCAGGGCCTGTTGCTCGGCACTGTCGAGCAATGGCAACTCAGCTATGCGTTGCTGCGGCTCGCGGACCACGGCTCGCAGCAGGTTCAACCAGTGACCGGCCAGACGCTCGATGGTTGCGGCGTCATACACCTCGCAGGCGTAGGTCAGGCTGGCGTGCAAGTGCTCGCCCTGCTCTTCGGTGTCCAGCGCCAAGTCGAATTGCGCCGTGTGCTGCTGCCAGTCCATTCGCTCAATGCTCAGGCCTGGCAAGGCCCGCTCAACACTGTCGCCCATCTGCCGCTGATGATTGAACAGCACTTGAAACAGCGGGCTATGGCTCAGGCTGCGTTGCGGCTGCAAGGCGTCAACCAGTTGCTCGAACGGCAGGTCCTGATGCGCCTGCGCCCATAAGGCATCGCGTTTGACCTGTTGCAACAGGCTGGCAAAGGTCTGCTGGCCGTCGATCTCGGCGCGCAGCACCTGGGTGTTAATAAAGAAGCCGATCAAACCTTCGGTTTCGAGGCGCCCGCGCCCGGCATTCGGCACCCCGACATTGATCGCTGACTGACCGCTGTAGCGATGCAACAGGCTCTGGAAACTGGCCAGCAACAACATAAACAGGGTCACGTTGTGCTGTTGCACCAACTGTCGCAGCCCGCCCGCCAGCGCGGGTTCAATCGCTAACTCAAGACGTGCACCGCGCTCGCTGCGGATCGCCGGGCGAGCCAGTTCGCTGGGCAGTTGCAGCGGTGGATGCTGGCTACCCAGCTTTTCGCGCCAAGCGTTCAACTGGCGCTCACCCTCGCCCGCTTGCAGCCAGTCATGCTGCCAGCTGGCGTAATCGGCATAGCTCACGGCCAATGGCGGCAGGTCATGGCCCGAGTACACGTCACTGAACTCATCGACCATCACCTGCATTGACCAGCCGTCCGCCGCGATGTGATGCACAGTCAGCACCAGCACATGCTCATCGGTCGCGACTTTGAGCAACAACACCCGGAGCAGCGGGCCGTTGCGCAGGTCGAATGGCTGGCGCATTTCTTGCGCCACCAGCGCTTCAATTCGCGCCGGATCGGCAGGCTCGAGGGTCAACTCGCGCAAGGCCAGCGGCAAGCTGGCGTGCAATACAGCACGGGCCTGTTCGCCGTCTTGAGTGAAGGTGGTGCGCAAGGTCGCGTGACGCTGTTGCAGCACGTTAAAACTGCGCAGCAAGGCCGCGCGATTGAGCGAACCTTTAAGCCGCAGCGCCGCTGGGATGTTGTACGCGGCGCTGTCCGGATCAAGCTGCCAGAGAAGCCACTGGCGCTGTTGCGCATACGACAACACGCTCGGCTCATCGCCCGCCCTTGGGCGCAAGGGTGGCTGGCTGACGCTAGGCGGCAAAGCTGCACAACGGGCGGCAAAATCACTGAGCACGCTGCTTTCGAACAGGCTGCTCAGGGGAAGCTCAATGTGCAATTGTTGACGCACCCGTGACACCACTTGCGCCACCAGCAGCGAATGGCCTCCCCGTTCAAAGAAGTTGTCGTCGCGGCTCACCGCGTCCAGCTTCAACACCGCTTGCCAGATGCTGGCGATGCGGGTTTCGATCCCGGCCCGCGGCGCAATCACCTCGCGCTGCCCGTCGCCCGTTGGTGCCTGTGGCAACACCTTGCGGTCGACCTTGCCGTTGGCATTCAACGGCAAGGTGCCCAGTTGCACCCATTGCATGGGCACCATGTAATCCGGCAGCTGTGCTTTGAGCCCGGCCTTGAGATGCTTGCACCATTCACTCCAGACCTGCGCGCCATCGTCCGCCACCACAAAGGCGACCAGCGCCTTGCCGGTCGGGCCGTCTTGCACCGCCACCGCGGCTTCACGCACGCCAGCCAGATCGCGCAGACGCGATTCGATTTCGCCCAGCTCGATGCGCACCCCACGCACTTTGACCTGCTGGTCGATACGGCCCACGTATTCCAGTTGGCCGTCGTTGCGACGCCGTGCCAAATCGCCGGTGCGGTACAGCCGCTCCCCCGCCTGCTCGGCGTAGGGATTGGGCATAAACACCGTGGCCGTGCGCAGCGGATCGTTAAAATAGCCGCGCCCCACGCCAGTACCCGCGACGTACAACTCACCGACCACGCCTGTCGGCACGGGCTGCAAGTCGCCGTCCAGCACATACAAACGGTTGTTGTCGGTGGCCAGGCCAATCGGCAAATACGCGCCCTCAGCCGACGCCGCATCGACGCGGAACAGCGCCACGTCGTCCGAACATTCGGCCGGGCCATAAGCATTGACCAGACCGATCTGCGGGTAGCGCTGCAACCAGCGGCGCGCCAATTCAGGCGGCATGGCTTCGCCGGTAGGCAGCATCCAGCGCAGCGCGGTCAGTGAGCCATTGGGCTCATCAAGCAGGCTGTGGATCAGTGACGGCACACTTTCGAGCACGCTGATCCCGCGCGCGTCGACATGCGCCAGCAGCGCAGCCGGATCGTGGGCGATGGCGTTCGGCACGATGTCGACTTGCGCACCCAATAATGGCGCCGCGAGGAACTGCCACACCGAAATATCGAAACTCTGGGACGCGGTCTGCGCGATCACATCTGCCGGGGTCAGGTACGGTTTTTTGCTCAACTGGTTATTGAGCATCCCGGCCTGTTCGACCATCACCCCTTTGGGCGTGCCGGTCGAACCCGATGTGAAGATCACATAGGCCAGGTTGTTCGGCCCGGTGTAGATGCCGGGCTGGTCACTGGAGTAACCGGCGGTTTGCACTTCGTCCCAAATCAGCAATGGCGGACGCTGTTGCGGGTTGAACAGCGACAGCAGGTTGTAGGCCTGCTCGCGACAAGCAACGCTGGCCACCAGCATCGGCACTTGGCCCAACTGCAACAAATCCAGCAAACGTTGAGTCGGCAACTGCGGGTCGAGCGGCAAGTAGGCCGCACCCGCCTTGAAGCTACCGAGCATCATGCCCAACAAGGCCAGACTGCGATCGGCCAGCAAGGCCACCGGCTGATCAATGCACACACCTGCCGCGAGCAATGCATGACCGAGGCGATTGGCCCGGCGGTCGAGCTCACGATAGGTCCAGCGCTGTTCCAGGCAGGTGGCAACCACCTGTTCTGGCTGCGCCGCCAATTGCGCCTCAAACAAACGCACATAGCCCTGCGTTAGCGGGTAATCACGGGCCGTCTGGTTGCCCGCCTGCAATAAGTGCTCGCGCTCGGTGGCAGCCACCAATGGCAGGTCAGCAAAATGGCCGTCGGCGTGTTCGCCAATCGCCAGCAGCAGGCGCTTGAAGTCCGCCAGCAGGCGCTCGACCGTGGCCTCGTCAAAGAAGCGTTTGTCGTACGACAGGTGCAAGCCCAGCGCATCGCCGGGGTACACCACCACTGTCATCGGGTAGTTGGTATGGGTGCGGGCGCTGTCCGATTTGGCGCGGATCTGCTCGGCGCCGCTGACCACCGCACTTTCGACCGGGGCATTTTCGTAGACAAACAGGCTGTCGAAAATCG
Source organism: Pseudomonas sp. NPDC096917 (assembly GCF_044762555.1). Lineage (NCBI taxonomy): Bacteria > Pseudomonadati > Pseudomonadota > Gammaproteobacteria > Pseudomonadales > Pseudomonadaceae > Pseudomonas > Pseudomonas sp. NPDC096917. Next base: position 90,446 of record NZ_JBIWEO010000004.1, read on the forward strand.
GCTGGCCTTGCTCCAGCGCGCTGCACGCCTGAATCTTGAGCAGCGGTAAATGTTCGTGCTCACGCAGCGCCAGGTTGTGCTCAAACAGGTCTTGCAGCCACTCGCGCACGCTGACGCTGTGCCCGGCACGGGGCAAACGCATGCGCAACGGGATGCTGTTGATGAACAGGCCTACGGTGTCCTGCATGTGCGGGCGGCTGATCGGGCGCCCGGCCACCGTCACGCCGAACAGCACTTCGTCGAGCCCGCTGTAGCGCTGCAACACCAGCGCCCACGCGGCTTGGGTCAGTGTGTTGACGGTCAGTTGATAACCTTGGGCCAATTCGCGCAGGGCACGGCCTTGGCTGACGTCCAGGTTGGCGTAGCAATCACCGATCTGCGAAACCCCGCCCTGGCGGCGCACCGCACGGTCAAACGGCAGTGGCGTCGGCTGCGCAAAACCGGCCAGCTCCAGCGTCCACGCGTGCAGCGCCTCGCGCTCACCCTGCCCTTGCAGCCATTCAATGAAATCGCGATAACGCGCAGCGGGCGGCAAGCTGCGTTGCCCGCTGTACAGGGCGAAGAAGTCTTGCAGCAACAGCGAGCGGCACCAGGCATCGATCAGGATGTGGTGATTGCTGAGGATGAACCAGTAATGCCCGGTGCTGCGGCGAATCAGGCGCAGGCTCAAAGGCGGCGTGTTGAGCAGGTCAAACCCCTGGGCCCGGTCCTCGCTCAGCAGCGCCTGCAAGGCCGCTTCATGCTGGTCTTGCGGCTGATCGGTCCAGTCATGAAGCTGCACGTTCGGCGCGGCATCGCGGTGGATGATTTGCAGCATTTGGCCGTCATCGTCGAGGCTGAACGAAGCGCGCAACGCATCATGACGTTGGACGACCGCGTGCCAGGCTGCCGTAAAGCGCGGCAGGTCGATTTCACTGTCGATGATGTACCGGTCTTGCATGAAATAAATGCCCGAGCCCGGCTCCAGCAAGGTGTGCACCAGCAGCCCTTGCTGCATGGGCGACAGCGGATAGATGTCTTCGATGGCGTTGGCCGGCACGTTGAGGTTATCCAGTTGCGCCTGGGTCACCTGCGCCAGCGGGAAGTCGGATGGGGTTATGCCGCCCTGTTCGCAGTTCACGCAATGGGTGATCAGCGCTGACAATTCGCGCTGATAATCATCGACTAGCGCCTGCACCGTGGCGTCATCAAACATCTCGTGGCTGTAAGTCCATTGCAGGCTCAACTCGCCGCCGTATACCTGCCCTTCAATGCTCAGCCAGTTGGCCAGCGGTGCATTTTCATCCTGGGCCACGCCTGCGCTCTGCGCCGCAGGGTCAAAGAGCGCAGCCTCATCAAACTGGCGATCAAACTGGCCCAAGTAGTTAAAGAGAATGCGCGGCGTCGCCAGACGGGCCAGTTGCGCGCCCATCTCGTCACCGGCCAGATAACGCAACAGGCCGTAGCCCACCCCTTTGTCGGGCACGCTGCGCAGTTGTTCCTTGATCGACTTGATCGAAGCGCCGATGTCAGCTTGCGGGGTCAGTTGCACCGGGAACAGGCTGGTAAACCACCCCACGGTGCGCGATAGATCGAGCTCGGCAAACAACTCTTCGCGGCCATGACCTTCCAGTTGAATCAAGCTACTGGTTTGCCCGCTCCAGCGGCAGATCACCCGCGCCAACGCACTGAGCAGCACGTCGTTGACCTGGGTGCGGTAGGTGGCGGGCGCGACGTGCAGTAACTGGCGGGTCAACTCGCTGTCGAGTGTGAGTGTCAACTTGCGCCCATGACGATTTTGCAGCCCGGCGTTGGGCCGATCACACGGCAAGTCGCTGGAGGCTCCCGCCAGTTGGCGTTGCCACAGCGCCAGCTCATCGACCCGAGCCCGCGCTTCATCCGCCAAACGGGCCGTCCAGGCTTGGTAAGCACTGGTTTTGGCGTGGGGCGCCTGCGCTGGCTGGGTGTAGAACTGCTGCAAATCTTCGAGTAATACGCGCCACGACACGCCGTCCACCACCAAGTGGTGAATCACCAGCAACAGGCGCTGGCTGTGATCAGGCATCTCTACCAACAGTGCGCGCAGCAGCGGGCCTGCTTGCAAATCGAGGCTGAGTTGGGTCTGTTCGCACAGGGTGTTGAGTTCGTCTGTTGAAGTCGCCTGCCGCAGCCACAGCACGCTCTCGGTGGGCAGGTCGGTGTAGGCTTGCTGCCACTCGCCGTCACGCTGTTCGAAACGCAAACGCAGCGCATCGTGATGGCTCAGCAGCTTATTAAGTGCTTGCTCCAGCTGTGCAGCGTCGACCGGCTGGCGCGGGTGCAGCAACAGCGACTGGTTCCAGTGCTCACGCCGGGGCATGTCTTGGGCAAAAAACCACTGTTGCACCGGGGCCAATGCCACTGCGCCGGTGGCCAGGCCTTGATCGAGCAGGGTGTGGGGGCTCAAGGCAGCCACTCGCGCCAGGCTGCGAATGGTTTGATGTTGGAACAAGTCGCGCGGGCTAAAGGCGATGCCGGCCTGCCGCGCGCGGCTGACCACTTGAATCGAGATGATCGAGTCGCCGCCCAGGGCAAAGAAGTTGTCATCGACGCCGACCCGCGCCACGCCCAGTACCTGTTGCCAGATCTCGGCCAAACGCTGCTCCACCTCACTGGCCGGGGCCACGAAACCTTGCTGCGCGGTATTCAGGTCCGGGCGCGGCAAGGCTTTGCGTTCCAGCTTGCCGTTGGGCGACAGCGGCAAGCGCTCAAGACGGACCCAATGGTTGGGCACCATGTAGAGCGGCAGGCCGAGCTGTAATTGACTGAGCAGCGCCGCTTGCCAGTCATCGCGGGTGGCCGGGTCTTGCAGCACTACGTAGGCCACCAGTTGCTTGCCATCGAGCACTACCACCACGGCTTCGCGTACCGCTGGCTGCTCGGCCAGACGCGCTTCGATTTCCCCCAGCTCAATGCGCAACCCACGCAATTTGACTTGATGGTCGAGACGGCCCAGGTACTCAATCACCCCGTCGACGCGCTGGCGCACCCAGTCACCGGTGCGGTACAGGCGCTCGCCATCGTTGTACGGACACGGCACAAAACGTTCGGCCGTCAGCCCTGGGCGCCGATGGTAACTGCGCGCCAGTCCGGCCCCCCCCAGATACAGCTCACCGGCCACGCCCAGCGCCACTGGCGACAGGTCCGCGTCGAGGACCAGCGTGCGCAGGTTAGCGATGGGCAAGCCAATCGGCACGCTGCTGGCGCCTTCATCGACACAGGTCCAATGGGTGACGTCGATAGCCGCTTCAGTCGGGCCGTACAGGTTGTACAACTCAGCGTTTGGCAGCTTGGCGAACACCTGCTGCTGGGCTTCTAACGACAACGCTTCGCCGCTGCATACGATCCGTCGCAAGCTGCTGCACTGCTCGACCCCGACCTCACGAATAAACGCCTGCAACATCGACGGTACAAAGTGCACGGTACTGATCTGTCGCTCGCGGATGGTGTCGATCAAGCGCAGCGGCTCACGGTGCTCACCGGGTTGCGCCACGACCAGACGTGCACCGGTCAGCAGCGGCCAGAAAAACTCCCAGACCGACACGTCAAAACTGAACGGGGTCTTTTGCAGCACCGCGTCGTCGGCGCCCAGGCGGTAAGCCTGCTGCATCCAGCTCAGGCGATTGACCAGCGCTGCATGGGTATTGCCTGCGCCTTTGGGCTTGCCCGTGGAACCCGAGGTGTAGATCACATAAGCCAGATTCTCGGGCTGCGTGAGGCTGGGCAGGTTCTCGACAGGGTAAGCGTGAACCTGCCTCGCGATCTGTGGATCTTCAAATTCCAGGCACACACACGGCAAATCCGCCGGCCACGGCAAACCCGCGAGCAGGTGCTTGTGCGTCAGCAACAACTGAATGCCGCTGTCTTCGATCAGGTAGCTCAAGCGTTCGGCGGGATGTTCCGGGTCGAGCGGCACATAAGCGCCTCCCGCTTTTAGCGTCGCCAGCAGGCCGACCACCATCGCCAATGAGCGCTCGGCCGCGATCCCCACCAGCACATCCGGGCCAACGCCCTGTTTGCGCAGTAGATGTGCCATTTGGTTGGCGCGGGCATTGAGTTGCCGGTAGGTCATGGACTGCGAGCCAAACACCACGGCCACGGCATTTGGCGTGCGCTCAACCTGAGCCTCAATCAATTGCTGCAAACAAGTGTGGGTCGGGTACTCAGCGTGGGTGCGGTTCCAGTCATGCACCTGGGTCTGCACTTCGCTGGCGTCGAGCATGGGCAACTCACCAATGCGCCGCTCAGGGTTCTCGACCAGCGCCCGCAGCAGGTTGCTCCAGTGCCGCGCCATACGGGCGATGGTTGCGCCGTCGAACAGGTCATTGGCATAGGTCAGCGCCGCGTGCAGGCGGCCGGATTTTTCGTAAGTGTCCAGACTCAGGTCGAACTGGGTCGTGCGCCCTTCCCATTCGATCAGACCTAATGCCAGGCCGGAGGCGGTTTTCACCGCCTCAATATCAGCGACGTTGGGCTGATGGTTGTACATCACTTGAAACAGCGGGTTGTGGCTCAGATTTCGCTCAACTTTCAGGGCTTCAACCAGGTGTTCGAACGCCAACTCTTGATGCGCTTGTGCCCCAAGGGCGGTCTCTTTGATCGCACTCAGCAGCTCGGCCACCGTGGTCTGCGCGGTCAGTTGCGTGCGCAGCACCTGGGTGTTGACGAAAAAGCCGATGAGGCCTTCGACTTCGCGGCGATTGCGGTTGGCAATTGGCACCCCGACTCGCAGATCGTTTTGCCCGCTGTAGCGTTGCAACAGGATATTGAACGCGCCCAACAGCAGCATAAACAGCGTGACGTTATGGCGTTGCGCCAGGTTTCTCAGTTGCTCAACCAGCGCCGGGGCCACCGTAAATTCATGGCGCGTGCCGCGATAACTGGGCATGGCCGGGCGCGGGTAATCGGTGGGCAACGCCATCACCGGGTGCTCGTCACCCAGTTTGGCTTGCCAGTATTCCAGTTGCCGCGCTTGCTCACCGGCTTCCAGCCAGCGGCGTTGCCACAGGGCGTAGTCGCTGTACTGAATCGCCAGCGCGGGCAGTTGCGGTTGTTCGTTGCGTTCGAAGGCGTCATAACTGCGGATAAATTCGTCGATCAGCACATTCATCGACCAACCGTCCGAGACGATGTGGTGCAAGGTCAGCAGCAACACATGTTCGGCGGCGCCAAGCTTGAGCAGTTGGATGCGCAAGAGCGGGCCAGTGGCCAGATCGAAGGGTTGCAACGACTGTTGCTGCGCCTGGGCGGCGACAGCCTGTTCGCGATCGAGCGCGGGCAACAGGGTGAAATCCACCTGCTCGACTGCCAGCGGTGCGGTGTACGCGGCTTGTTCGAGGCTGTCATCGGCGTTCTGCCGAAACACCGTGCGCAGGGTTTCGTGGCGCTGCACCACGTGGGCAAAAGCCTGCTTCAGCGCGTCAATGTTCAGGGCGCCGGTCAGGCGTACGGCGCCGGGCAAGTTATAGGCGCCGCTCTGGGGGTCGAGCTGCCACAAAAACCACATGCGCCGTTGGGCGAAAGACAACGCCTGGCGGTCAGCCTGGGGCACATTGGCCGGAATCGGAAACTGCGAAAAGTCGATCCCTTCAGCACGCAGACCGTCGAGAAATAGCCGGCGCTTTTGCAGCGGTAATTCGATGAACCGGCGGGCAAGCTTGAGGGACTTCTCAGCATTCATCTGACTTCTTCCGTACACGTTGGCTATCGAGCTTTGGCTCGGCTATCCCTACGGAACGGATGAAGCAGCGGGAAAATTAAACCCTGTGCACGTGAGAACGGCGCAGGCAGCAATCTTCTGATCGTTTAAAAGATCGCAGCCTGCGCCAGCTCCCCCCATGGGGTTCGGCCCACCTAAATTATTCTCCCCGCGCTTCGTTCCCAAGACTCCTGCTCATTGATGGGTGCTGCTTATGTCCGCCGCTGCCACGCTGGTTCAGAACCTGCGCAAACGACTCAGTAAACCAACCGGTTATCAACTGTTCGATATTGAGCTCAAGCAACGCATTGCCTTGAGCCCTTCGTTGATGCGCTTTGTGTTCAGCGCCAGGGATGTGGCGCTGATGCGCACACTGGCCCCCGATCAGCGGGTCAAGCTGTTCTTCCCCAGTGCCAAGGGTGCCGCGCCCAATTTACCCAAATACGGCGACTGGCAAGCCGCCCGCCGCAATCTCGCCCCCGAACACAGGCCGCCGATGCGCACTTACACCCTTCGTAACCTGCGCCCCGAGACCGGCGAGCTGGACATCGACTTTGTGCTGCACGGCGAAACCGGCCCTGCATCGCGCTGGGCCGTACACGCAAACATCGGTGACCCGTTGCAGATCGTCGCCCCCAATGCGGCTTACCATGCCGACCCCGGCGGCTATGAATGGCGGCCGCCGCAAGGCCTGCGCAACGTGCTGTTGATCGGCGACGAAACCGCCCTGCCAGCGATTGCCAGGATTCTCGAACAACTCGCCAATCACCCCGACACCCCGCAGGTGCAGGCTTTTATCGAAGTCCCTGACGAGTCCGATTGCCTGGCGCTGGTGTGCGGCCTGCATGCAAAAGTCCACTGGCTACCGCGTGCCACCCTGCACAAACAGCATGGCGAGGGCATGATCCTGGCCGCGCGCGAACTGGCGAGCCTGCCACCGGTACGCACTCACCTGCGCAGCACCACCGCGCTTGAAGAGCTGGACCTGGACAGCCAGCGCCTGTGGGAACTGGCCAGCGCCAAACAGTGCGAGTTCTATGCCTGGGTTGCCGGGGAATCTGCGGCGGTGATGGATATTCGGCGGTTTTTCATCCATGAATGCGGGATGGACCGCAAGGGGCTGACGTTGATGGGGTATTGGCAATGGGGACGGTCGCTGGAGTAGGCCTTTTTTGCACGCCCCTCAATTTCCTGCAGATAGAGCCAGAAGAGGCTCGAGGGCTCGCGACGGTCTATTCATCATCTCTGACGCAATGAGGTGATGCGCTGAGCGTTACCCCGCAGGGCTTATGACGGGTTTGGGATAACGCATAAAGGGTTGCGGACGCGGCGCGTCTATCAAGAAATCAGCCTTGCCTTGAGACAGCCCAGCCCTTATCGGTCACATTTTTTTACAACTAAACCTTCGGGTTTTCGACATCTCATACGTCCTACATGGATAGCAATCGCATTCTCAATTGCGATTACACACCTGCTCAGCCGTGAGTCTGTCGTCTCCCATGTCCAAAAAATCCCGTTCCAAGGTCTGGTTCCTGGTCCATAGCTGGTTAACGCTGCCGATCTGGTTCTTCGTGTTGATTGTCTGTGTCACCGGCACATTGGCTGTGGTCAGCCAGGAAATTGTGTGGCTGGCCACCCCTGAAGCCCGGGCCACTCAGCCGTCGGATAACGCTGCGCTGCTCACGTATGAGCAAGTGTTGACCGCTATTCACAAGGCCGAACCCGCGTTGGCGGTGGAGTCGATCAGCCGCCCGGACGAGTCGCACTTTGCCCTGGTCGCCAGCGTGGTGTACCCGGACGGGCGCTCGCCGTCGCTGTATATCAACCCTTACACGGGAGCCATCCAGGGCGAGAGCCCACGCTTTAACTTCCAGCAATTCACCCGCGCCCTGCATGGCTGGTGGCTCGTGCCGTTCACCAATGGCTATAGCTGGGGTTGGTACCTGGTGTCGTTTCTCGGCCTGCCATTGCTGGGCTCCTTGATTACCGGACTGGTGGTCTACAAAAAGTTCTGGAAAGGCTTCTTTAAACCCAATCTGCGCTTTAACCACGGCGCGCGGATTTTTTGGGGCGACTTCCATCGTTTGTGCGGGGTGTGGTCGATCTGGTTTATCGCGGTGATTTCCATCACTGGCCTGTGGTTTTTGATTCAGGCCTTTATGTTCGATAACCAGATTTCAATCTCGACCACGGGCAACCCGCCTGTCGTCGCTCGTGAAGATGTCCCGCTGATGCCGCACGGTACTCCGGCACCGCAGATCAGCCTCGATCAGGCGGTGAAGATTGCCGCCCAGAAGATCCCCGGGCTGGAAGCGAGCTTTGTCAGCCTGCCAAGCAATGCTTACGGTCATATCGAAGTGGGCGGACCGGGCTGGTACCCGCTGCTGTTCCAGACCGCTGACATCAACCCTTACAACGGCGTTATTGAGGGTTCGCGGATGATTGCCGACCGCTCGGGGCTGGAGCTGGTAACCGAATCCATGCGACCGCTGCACACCGGCGATTTTGGCGGGCTGTGGGTCAAGCTGATCTGGTTCTTCTTCGGTCTGGTGCTGAGCATGATGGTGCTGAGCGGCTTGCTGATCTGGACCAAGCGCACCGCGCTGGCCACGGCCAACGCCCTTAAACGCAGCAATAAGCCTGCCCCTGTGCCGGTCAATACCCAGACCGTCACGGCGCGCAGCACTCAGCCCCAGGAGGCCAACGTATGAGTAAGGCCGCGGCAGTACAGCCTTCTTGCGCACTGGGTCGCTGGTGGCTCAAATGGCGTTTTCACATCAATATTTTACTGTTGCTGGTGCCGCTGGGATTTATGCCCAAGTACTTTGCCGATGCCTCGCTGTTTCGCGGGGACAGCGGTTTGGGCGAGCGCGAAATCGGTACGGTGCACGTCGGCCCATGGAGCCTGCAACTGGCCGAATTGCGCAATGAAGCACCGCGCCCTGACGGCCCGGCAGGCTATATGAAGAGCTTTAACGCGGCGCTGTGCGAGACATGCATCGATCAGGTCAAGGCCACTTATTTGCGCATCGGCAAGCCCCGCAGCTTACGCGCCGCCGGGGTGATTTTCTTCGGCACTCCCTACCGCATGGGCGCCACGCTGCCAATCCCGGAACGTACCAAAGCCGATGCCGAACTGTGGATCACCCTTGAGGGGTGGGACGGCTCGATGCATCAGGCATCCATTCCCCTGAGCGAAGCGTCACCGGCGACTATCGCCTGGCTGGCCCAACAAGGAGGCAAACGATGAGTTCGCGCCTGTTTAAACACCCTATGCGCCTGGCAATCAGCGTGGCCTTGCTGGGCTTGGGCGGGCAAGCCATGGCCCACAACCCAATGTGCGAGTGCAAGGAGATCGCAGGCGGACAGATCCGCTGCACCGGCGGCTTCTCGGATGGCAGCGGCGCACCCGGGGTGACGCTTGACGTGATCGGCTACGACGAAACCATTTTGGTGCCGGGCAAACTAGGAGCAGATTCAACCCTGACGTTCAAGCGCCCTGCTTCCGAGTTTTACGTGCTGTTTGACGCAGGCCCCGGCCACATTGTTGAAATCGACCAAGCCGACATCGAGGCCCCATGAGTACACACGTCGTGCGCCCGGCCGGAGCCGGGCATGAAACCCTGTCTGTGCTGCTGTTGTGCCTGCTGATTCTGTGCGTGGCGGGCTCGGTGGTGGCGTGGCGTCATGAATCGCAAGAAACCCCCTCGGTGGCGGCCCACCAACTCGATGCACGGCGCGACTTGAATGCCGCCGAGCAAGGCATTTATGCCGATTTGCGGGTCACGCTCGACGAAATCCAACTGCTGCGCGAAGAGGTCAGCGCCCTGCCCCAGCCCGAGCAATTGGCCGAAGAAGGCTTTGCGCCCTTTGCCAGCGACGCCAGTTCGGTCAGCCGCGGTAACCATGTGTGGCAGTTGTTGGGCGAACAAGCGTACCTGGGCGTGAGCCCAAAGCCTGAGGTCGCGGGCTCGTTTTTAATGCGCATCAGCGCGCAGCCCGATGTATGGCTCAACCACAACAACACTGTCAGCGCGCCCACCGACTTTAGCGATGCTGCGTTGAATCAAGACGGCTGGCAGCAAGTGATCGCGCAATTCGATGCCGGGGTGACTCGCCAGCATCGGCACTGAACCCACCGCTTTACCTGAGAGAAGACTGCTCGCCATGTCCATTTCATCTGTTGTGCGCCGCCGCACCTTACTGCTGGCTGGCCTGTTGGCGCTTTGCCTTTCGCCACTGGCGCATGCTGACACCCCGACCCCGCTGGCCAAGCCGCTGCGCATTGGCATCACCCTGCATCCGTATTACAGCTATGTGGCCACTATCGTTGGCGACAAGGCCGAGGTCGTGCCGCTGATTCCGGCAGGCTTTAACCCGCATGCCTATGAACCACGCGCTGAGGACATCAAGCGCATCGGCACGCTGGATGTGATCGTCCTCAATGGAGTCGGTCATGACGATTTTGCCGACAAAATGATCCAAGCCAGTGAAAAGCCAAACATCCCGGTCATCGAGGCCAATGAGAACGTGCCGCTGCTGGCGGCCACCGGGACCGCCGCGCGTGGCGCAGGCAAGGTGGTCAACCCGCACACCTTTTTGTCGATCAGCGCCTCGATTGCCCAGGTCAATAACATCGCCCGCGAACTGGGCAAACTCGATCCGGCCAACGCCAAAACCTACACCGCCAATGCCCGCGCCTACGGCAAGCGCCTGCGCCAGATGCGCGCCGATGCCCTGGCCAAGCTGACTCAGGCACCCAACCCCGACCTGCGCGTAGCCACGGTGCACGCGGCCTATGACTATTTGCTGCGCGAATTCGGCCTCGAAGTCACCGCCGTGGTTGAACCTGCGCACGGCATTGAACCGAGCCCTAGCCAGTTGAAGAAAACCATCGACCAACTGCGCGCACTAGATGTGAAGGTGATCTTCTCGGAGATGGACTTCCCGTCTACTTACGTTGACACCATCCAGCGTGAATCCGGGGTCAAGTTGTACCCGCTTTCGCACATTTCGTATGGCGACTACAGCGCCGACAAGTACGAAAAAGAAATGACCAACAACCTCAATACAGTGGTCAAGGCCATTCAGGAGTCCGGCGCATGACAGCGGCAGAATCTATCGCCGTGCAGGCAATCGGGCCCGGTGTCGAGTTTGATCAAGTATCACTGACCCTGGGCCGCACCCCCATTCTGGACCGGATCAGTTTCAGCATTCGTGCCGGCAGCGTGCATGCGCTGGTCGGCCCCAATGGCGGCGGCAAAAGTTCGCTGATCAAGACCCTGCTCGGGCAAATGCCGCATCAGGGCCAATTGCGCCTGAACTGGGCCGGCGAGCCCGGGTTGATCGGTTATGTGCCGCAAGCACTGGAATTTGACCGTGGCTTGCCCATGACCGTGGAGGATTTTATGGCCGCCATGTGCCAACGACGTCCGGCCTTTATGGGCCTGTCGCGCAAGGTGGCGCCACAGATTGGTCAAGCCCTGGAAAGGGTGGGCATGCAAGACAAACGCAAGCGACGCATGGGCGCATTGTCGGGCGGTGAACGCCAACGCGTGCTATTGGCTCAAGGCCTGATCCCGGCCCCCCAATTGCTGGTGCTGGACGAACCGATGTCTGCGCTGGACGAAGCCGGTGCGCAAGTATTTGAACGCCTGCTCAATGAGTGGCGGCAAGCCGGCGTCACGGTGGTGTGGATCGAGCACGATCTGGCCGCCGTCAAACGCTTGGCCGAGCGCGTGACCGGGCTCAATCGGCAGATTCTGTTTGATGGTCCGCCCGAACAAACGCTCAGCCCGGAACGCTTGCTGACCCTGTTTTCGACCCATCCCCAGGCTAACGGGAGCCGCCAGCCATGAGCTATGAAGCCTTCCGTTTGCTGATTCAGGGGTGGGCCACAGCCGGGTATCTGCCTGAAGTGCTGGCCTACGGTTTTGTGGTCAATGCGCTGCTGGCAGGTTTGCTGATCGGCCCGGTACTGGGCGGGCTCGGGACCTTGGTGGTGGTCAAGCGTTTTGCGTTCTTTTCCGAGGCTGTGGGCCACGCAGCCCTGACGGGTGTCGCCATCGGCATTTTGCTTGGCGAACCCTACACCGGGCCGTACGGCAGCCTGTTCGGTTATTGCCTGTTGTTCGGGATTTCGCTCAATTACTTGCGCAATCGCACCGGTTTGGCGCCAGACACCCTGATCGGCGTCTTCCTCTCCGTGTCGTTGGCTTTGGGCGCCAGCCTGCTGCTGGTGCTGGCGGGCAAGATCAATGTGCACATCCTTGAAAACGTGCTGTTCGGCTCGGTGTTGACCGTCAACGGCAACGACTTGCTGGTGCTGGCGATTGTCGGTGCACTGGTGCTGGGCCTCAGCCTGCCGCTCTACAACCGCATCATGCTCGCCAGCTTCAACCCGCAACTGGCCGCCGTGCGCGGGGTGGCCGTGAAATCATTGGACTACCTGTTTGTGATTCTGGTGACGCTGATCACCGTCGCTGCGGTCAAGGTGATTGGCGCGATCCTGGTCGGTGCACTGCTGGTGATCCCGGCGGCGGCGGCGCGCTTGCTCAGCCAGTCGCTGAAGGGCTTTTTCTGGATGTCGGTGTTGATCGCCACGATCAGCACCTTGTGCGGAATCTTGCTGCCCATCGTCTTCGACCTACCGATTCCGTCCGGCGCCGCGATCATTCTGGTGGCCGGTATCGCCTTCGCCCTGGCCGCCATAGCCCGTGGCGTGGTGCCTGGCCTGAAAGGAAATATTGGATAAATGTTCACTGCGCGCAAACTGACCCTGGCAATCGCCATCACTGGCCTGCTCAGCACACCGCTGCTGGCGGCCACTCCCAACGCACAGCCGGTGCGCATTCTCGCCAGCTTGCCGATCACCTACGGCTTGAGCGATTTACTGCTCAAGGACACTGGCGTGACCCTGGAACGCGCGGCGGCCGCCAACCTGCCCGGTAGCCGACAAAGCGCCTACTTCAGCGGGCGCGGTGCCCCGGTACTACAAAAGCTGGCCGAAAACGCCGATGCCGTGGTGGGCTTACGCTCGTTGTGGCGCGACGACCCGCTGTACCCGATGGCACGACGCAGCAACATTCGCATCGTTGAAGTCGACGCGGCACGCCCGGTGGACGGCAGCTTGCCCGGCATTGCCGTGCAACCCGCCGTGCACCGTGATGGCCTGAACAGCCAGCCGTGGCTGGCCAGCAACAACATGGGGCGCATGGCCGACGTGATCGCTGCAGACCTGGTGCGCTTGGCACCTGCGGCAAAACCCAGGATTGAGGCCAACCTGGCCAATCTGAAACAGCGCCTGCTCAACCTCAGTGCCCACAGCGAAGCACAGCTGGCCAAGGCCGATAACTTGAGCGTGGTGAGTGTCTCGGATCGACTGGACTACTTGATCAGTGGATTGAACCTGGAACGGATTGACGTGACGCACCAAGGCGATGAGCCATGGACACCTGAAGCGTTGAAGGCTCTGACCCTAACGCTCAAGGACAATGAGGTCGCGCTGGTGCTGGACCATCGCGAGCCTTCGCCAGAATTGAAGTCGGCGATTGCTGAGGGCGGCAGCCAATTCGTGGTGGTGAACGCTGACGGTGCAGATCCGGTGGCTGAGTTGCAGGCCACGGTTCAAGCCATTGTCAACGCCCTGTAGAGGCGCAATGCTCAACGTAGGCGATCCGTAAACCCCACCTGCTCGAAGGTGGGGGCACGGTTTATCGGGAGGCTGCGGCAGCCTCTGATTGGGTTTATCGGTTCATGATCCGCTCAATCGAGCATCCCGACATACCGCGGATGGCTTGCCACCCGCTGCAGCCAGGCCCGTATACCCGGATAAGGGTCCAGATCGAAACCGCCCTGATCTGCCACATGGGTGTAGGCATACAGCGTCACGTCGGCAATCGAGAAGTGCTCACCCACCAGAAAAGGTGTGCGGGACAGCTGCTGTTCCATCACATCCAGCGCCTTGTAACCGCGCTTTTGCAACGCATGGTATTGCGCCAGCCGCTCCTGGGGCAAACCCAGATAAAACTGGATGAACCGCGCCACCGCAATGCAAGGCTCATGGCTGTATTGCTCAAAAAACTGCCACTGCAGCACTTGGGTGCGCAGGCGCGGCTCAGTGGGCAAGTATTCGCTGCCGTCCGCCAAGTAGTTGAGAATCGCGTTGGACTCCCACAAATACGTGCCATCCTCCAGCTCCAGAACCGGCACTTTGCCGTTTGGGTTTTTCGCGAGGAACTCCGGGGTTTCGGTCTCACCCTTCAGAATGTCCACTGGCTGCCACTGATACTCAAGACCCAGCAAGTGCAGCATCAGCTTGATTTTGTAGCAGTTACCCGAGTTGTAATCGCCGTAAACCTTGAGCATCACGCCCCCCTTAAGCCGCCTCTGCGGCTTGTGCTTGACGAATAACATGAGCCAGACGCTTGAGGCCTTCATGCAGGCGCTCTGGATCGATGTGACTGAAGTTCAGACGCAGACTCCCCACGTTCTGGTCCGGGTTGGCGAAGAACGGTTCGCCCGGCATGAACGCAACGTTTTGCGCCAGCGCAGGCTTGAGCAAGGTTCGGGTATCGAGCGGCTGTTTAAGTGTCAGCCAGAAAAACAGCCCGCCCTGCGGTACGTTCCAGTCAGCCAGGTCCGAAAAGTGCTCTTGCAGCGCCAACTGGAAACCATCCCGACGCACGCGATAGAAATCACGCAACTCGGCCAGGTGGCGGGCCATCTTGTCTGTGCCGATCCACTGCAAGGCCTGCCACTGCCCCACGCGATTGGTGTGCAAGTCTGCCGATTGCTTTAGGCGCAACAAGTGCGGGAACAAGTCCGGGCTGGCAATCAGGAAACCAACACGCAGGCCCGGCAACAGGGTCTTGGACACGGTGCCGGTGTAGATCCAGCTGGCTTTTTTCAGGCGACTGACGATGGGGGTCGCGCTGGCGCCGTCGAAGTTCAGTTCACGGTAAGGCTCATCTTCAATCAGGGTCACGCCGAACTCGTCCAGCAACACCGCAACAGCGTCACGCTTGGTTTCGCTGTAACGCACGGCAGACGGGTTTTGGAACGTCGGGATCAGGTAGATAAACGCTGGGCGGTGTTTTTCCAGTTGTACGCGCAGCGCCGCCAGGTCCGGTCCATCAGCCTGCAACGGGAAGCTCAGGCACTGCGCGCCAAACAGTTGGAAAATCTGCAGCGCCGCCAGGTAGGTCGGCGCTTCGAGCATGATCTCGGTACCCTTGTCGATGTACAGCTTGGCCGCCAGGTCGAGCGCCTGTTGCGAACCGCTGAGTACCATCACCTGGCTCGGGTCGCAGTTAATACCCAGCGCGCGGGCCTGGGCGGCCAGCGCTTCACGCAGGGCCGGCTCGCCTTCGCTCATGCCGTATTGGCCCATCGAGACCGGCATGTCGGTCCAGTCGACCTTGGGTAGCATGGCTTCGGCCGGCAGACCGCCTGCAAACGACATGACTTCCGGACGCTGGGCCGCAGCCAGAATTTCACGAATCAAAGAGCTTTTCAGGCGGGAAACACGTTCGGAGAAGGCCATACAGATCACCGGTGGCAGAAGTCATTGAAAATAAGTCAAACTGGTTGACCGAAATTACGCCGCGAAGCCTAGATACGTCAATATGCTTGACCTTAAAAATCCAACCGCTCAGCGCGCTGCGATGCAGGCCTTCTTCTTCGGCTATCAAGCGTTTACCGCCAAAGCGGACGAAATGCTTGCCCGCCGCGGACTTAGCCGGGTGCATCAGCGCATCGTTTTTTTTATCGCCCACCACCCGGGTGTCAGCGTGACAGAACTGCTGTCGTTGCTCGGCGTGAGC
Organism: Pseudomonas sp. NPDC096917; assembly: GCF_044762555.1. Classification (NCBI taxonomy): domain Bacteria; kingdom Pseudomonadati; phylum Pseudomonadota; class Gammaproteobacteria; order Pseudomonadales; family Pseudomonadaceae; genus Pseudomonas; species Pseudomonas sp. NPDC096917. The sequence continues at coordinate 105,986 of NZ_JBIWEO010000004.1, forward strand.
AAGCAGGCGCTCAACACACCGCTGCGCCAATTGATCGAAATGAACCTGGTGCTCAGCGTGGCGCCCGAAACCGATAAACGTAAACGCCTGCTGGAATTAACCGCCGAGGGCGTTCGTTTTGAGGCCACTCTGCGCCGCGAGCAAGTCAAGCTGTTGCAACGGGTGTTCGCTCAAGCAGGCGAAGAGGCGGTCAACGGCTGGCTGGCGGTTAATCAGGCGCTGGGGCAAAGTCGCTAAAAGTTAAAACAATACTTGCTTTATTTGTATACAAACGCATAAATCAGCAGACCCCGGCACTGTATCGGGAGGCGCGTGTACTTGGAGGAAGTGATGAGTCTCGAAACCTGGCTGCTGTTCAGCAGCGCGGCATTGGTAGTGATCCTGATACCGGGACCCCTGTCGTTATTAATGATCAGCAACAGCCTGAACTACGGCCTGCGCCGTTCTTACCCGGCTTTCTTGGGCGGTGTCATTGCCTCAATCTGCTTGCTCAGCGCCTCGGCATTGGGCTTGGGCGCGCTGCTGCTGGCGTCGGAACAGCTATTCAGCGCCCTGAAAATCGTCGGCGCGCTGTACCTGTTCTATCTGGCGTGGCAAAGCTGGAAGCAATCGCGTCAACCGGCAACGGCCGCAAAAGTGCCAGAGGCCGCACCAAAACCGCGCTTCAGCGCCCTGTTTGGGCGCGCATTTGTGCTCGGCGCCAGCAACCCGAAAGACATTTTATTCTTCGCCGCGTTCTTGCCGCAGTTTCTCAACCCCGCTCAGCCCTTCCTGGGGCAACTGCTGGTGATGATCGCCACCTGGACCGTGCTCGACCTGCTGTGCAAGCTGGCCTATGGGCTGGGCGCACACGGCGCAGCCAATTACCTGCGCAGCGGCAAGGGCCAGAGCTGGTTCAACCGGATCAGCGCCGGTTTGTTTGGCATAGCAGGCACCGCGTCGCTGTTGAGCCGCTAGAGAGTGCCAAACGTGTAGCCGCTGTCGCAGGCTGCGATTGAGCCCGAAGGCATCACGCTTTTAGAAGCGAAGGTCCTTCGGGCCTTATCGCAGCCTGCGGCAGCGGCTACGGGCTTTTCATCAAACGCCAGGCAAAAAAAAGCCCGCAGTGTGAGCGGGCAAAAATCTACCACGGTGCGCAGTTCTTAAGCCCTAACTCCCACGATAGGTCGAATAGCTGTACGGCGAGATCAGCAGCGGTACATGGTAGTGATCCTGCTCGGCACTGATCCCGAAACGCAGCACCACCACGTCCAGAAACGCCTGTTCAGGCAGCTTCACACCTCGCGCGCGATAGTAATCACCCGCCTCGAATTGCAACTGATATACCCCGCTACGGTAGTCATCGCCCTGCAACAGCGGCGTGTCGCAGCGACCGTCGCTGTTAGTCAGCGCACTCGCCACCCGCGTCAGCTGTGAACCTTCTACCCGATACAACTCGACCTTGATCGAGCTGCCCGGACAACCGTGTGCGGCATCTAAAACGTGCGTAGTCAAACGTCCCATTGGTTCTGCGACCTCCCCGACCTCGGTGAATAAAAACGGCCGCTGTCACTGTTAGCACGCTAAAAGTCACAGCGAAGCGAAGATTAAGACATTTCAAACAAAAATTGTACACAATTATAAACGCAATTTTACCCAACCCACGATCCACGCGGCCTAGACGTTGTTTGCTCTCAAAGCCACAGCCTTTCGAGACTTTATGTTCAGAAGCTGACTAATCAGGCAAGTTTCTTGCAGGTACCTTTTCAGCACAAGGCATGATAAAAATGCACAAATTCAGGGTTACAAATACATCACAAAGTTGTATACAATCAGGCCATCACAGTGACGCCTGGTCTGGCCAGTCGACTGTAAACACCCACAATAAGGAAGACTGTAGTGAGCGCTGACTACCCACGCGACCTGATTGGTTACGGTCCCAACCCTCCTCATCCACATTGGCCGGACAATGCCCGCATCGCTCTGTCTTTCGTACTCAATTACGAAGAAGGCGGTGAGCGCAACCTCCTCCATGGCGACAAAGAATCAGAAGCCTTCCTCTCGGAAATGGTTTCGGCGCAGCCGCTGCAGGGCGAGCGCAACATGAGCATGGAGTCTCTGTATGAATACGGTAGCCGCGCTGGCGTGTGGCGCGTGCTCAAGTTGTTTCAGGAATTCGACATCCCGCTCACGGTGTTTGCCGTGGCCATGGCTGCGCAACGCCACCCAGATGTGATCCGCGCCATGGTCGCCGCCGGGCACGAGATTTGCAGCCACGGCTATCGCTGGATTGACTACCAGTACATGGACGAGGCGCTGGAGCGGGAACACATGCTCGAAGCGATCCGCATCCTCACCGAAATCAGCGGCGAGCGGCCGCTGGGCTGGTACACCGGCCGCACCGGTCCTAATACCCGGCGGCTGGTGATGGAAGAAGGCGGCTTTTTGTATGACAGCGACACCTATGACGACGACCTGCCCTACTGGGAACCGAACAACCCGACCGGCAAGCCGCACCTGGTGATTCCTTACACCCTGGACACCAATGACATGCGCTTCACCCAAGTGCAGGGTTTTAACACCGGCGAGCAGTTTTTCCAGTACCTCAAGGATGCTTTCGATGTGCTGTACGCCGAAGGCGCAGAGTCGCCGAAAATGCTTTCCATCGGCCTGCATTGCCGCCTCATTGGCCGCCCTGCGCGTCTCGCCGCCCTCAAGCGCTTCATTGAATACGCCAAGGGTCACGAGCAAGTGTGGTTCACCCGCCGCGTGGACATCGCCCGTCACTGGCACGCCACCCACCCTTTTGTTGCAGAGAACGACCAATGAGCGCCTTCAAGACCCTCAAGCCTTCAGCCATGAGCCGTGAAGCGTTTGTCGACGCTTTTGCCGACATTTATGAACACTCGCCCTGGGTCGCCGAAAAGGCTTACGACCTGGGCCTGGATGCCAGCGTCGATCAGATCGAAACCCTGCACCAGCGCATGAGCGACATTTTATTGAGCGCCGATCACAACAGCCAACTGGCACTGATCAACGCTCACCCGGACCTGGCGGGCAAGGCTGCCGTACAGGGCCAACTGACCGAAGCCAGCACCCACGAACAAGCTGGCGCCGGTATTCACCAATGCACGGAAGAAGAGTTTCAGCGCTTCACCGAGCTGAATGAGGCCTACAAAGCCACGTTCAAGTTTCCCTTCATCATGGCGGTAAAAGGCAGCGACCGGCACCAGATCCTCGCCGCGTTCGAAACCCGTATCCATAACCCGGCAGACGTCGAGTTCAAATGCGCGTTGGCAGAAATCAACAAAATCGCCCTGTTCCGATTACTCCAGCTCTAAGCCGAGCCGGCACCTGCCGGTGACGCATCTCCAGCCACTTACTTAAAGGCAGACAAGAAGAATGAAAGCGCAACCCGTACCTTTCGAGAAATTCGTCAACCTGGCCGACGCCCGTCTTGGCACCAAGATTATTTCGGTGACCGATGACTGGTTCGCAGACGCCAACCGTCTGTTCCAGCCGACCCCGGCCGTATGGAAGGAGGGCGTTTTCGATGACAACGGCAAGTGGATGGACGGCTGGGAGTCCCGCCGCAAGCGCTTTGAAGGCTATGACAGTGCCGTCATCCGCCTCGGCGTTCCGGGCCGGATCAAGGGCGTAGACATCGACACTTCATTCTTTACCGGCAACTTCCCGCCATCTGCCTCGCTTGAAGCCTGCTTTTTGGCTGAAGGTGAACCCAACGAAAAGACTCAGTGGGTTGAAGTGCTGTCCGCCGTCGAATTGCAAGGCAACAGCCATCACTACCACGAGATCAGCAATGATCAGGCGTTCAGCCACCTGCGGTTCAACATTTACCCGGATGGCGGTGTAGCACGTCTGCGCGTGTATGGCGTGCCGTTCCGCGACTGGTCAGCCGTGGGCGACAACGAAAGGGTCGACCTGGCCGCAGCCCTCAATGGTGGCCGCGCCCTCGCTTGCTCGGACGAACACTTCGGCCGCATGAGCAACATCCTCAACCCGGGCCGTGGCATCAACATGGGCGACGGCTGGGAAACTGCACGTCGCCGTACGCCAGGCAACGACTGGGTCATCGTCGCGCTGGGGCATGCCGGTGAAATTGAACAAATCATCGTCGACACCCTGCACTTCAAGGGCAACTACCCGGACAGCTGCTCGATTCAAGGCGCGTTCGTCAAAGGCGGCACCGACAGCCAGATCGAAACCCAGAGCCTGTTCTGGCGTGAATTGCTGCCGAGCCAAAAACTTGAAATGCACGCAGAGCACAGCTTCAGCGAGCAGATCAAAGCCCTTGGCCCGATCACTCACATCCGGCTCAACCTGTTCCCGGACGGCGGTGTAAGCCGCCTGCGTATTTTGGGCAAAGTCGCTAAATAAGGCAAAACCGTGGGAGCTGCCGCAGGCTGCGATCGCTCGATCTTAAAAAGATCGCAGGCTTCGCCAGCTCCCACACATAAACGAACATCAGAAAAAGAAGACCACCATGCGCACATTGCAGATTGAACCGCTGACCAAAGAAGCCTTCGCCCCGTTCGGTGACGTGATTGAAACCGATGGCAGCGACCACTTCATGATCAACAACGGTTCAACCATGCGTTTTCACCGTCTGGCCGAGGTCGAAACGGCGACGCCAGAGGACAAAGCGATCATCAGCATTTTCCGCGCCCAAGCGCAGGACATGCCCTTGACCGTGTGCATGCTGGAGCGCCATCCGCTGGGCAGTCAGGCTTTTATCCCGCTGCTCGGCAACCCCTTTCTGATCGTGGTCGCGCCACTTGGCGATGAACCTGTATCAGGCTTGGTCCGCGCCTTTGTCAGTAATGGCAGGCAGGGCATTAATTACCATCGCGGCGTCTGGCACCACCCGGTGCTGACGATCGAAAAGCGGGATGACTTCCTGGTGGTTGATCGCAGTGGTGCAGGTAATAACTGCGATGAGCATTTCTTTAAAGAGGATGAGCGTTTAATCCTCGCCCCCCACCAATAAGAGAAGGTCTGATCATTCACTCAAGAGTGACAGGCGAGAGGTAAAGACTGTGGAAGCACATCTATTGGAATGGCTGAATCTGAGCGTGCGCTGGATTCATATGATTACCGGTGTGGCCTGGATTGGCGCGTCGTTTTATTTTGTCTGGCTTGAGAACAACCTCAATCGAGCCAACCCCAAAAACGGTTTGGCCGGTGATTTATGGGCCATTCACGGGGGCGGTATTTACCACCTCGAAAAGTACAAGCTGGCCCCACCGACCATGCCGGACAACCTGCACTGGTTTAAATGGGAAGCCTATTTCACCTGGATGTCAGGCATCGCCCTGCTGTGCCTGGTGTTTTACTTCAACCCTGCGCTGTATCTGATTGCTCCAGGCTCCACGCTAAGCGGCCCTGAAGCGGTTGCCATCGGCATCGGTTCGTTGATTGCCGGCTGGTTTATCTACGACTTTTTGTGCGACTCCGCCTTGGGCAAACGCCCGGCGCTGCTCGGTTTCATCCTGTTTGTGTTGCTGGTCGCCGCAGCCTTTGGCCTGAGCAAAGTGTTCAGTGGACGCGGTGCGTACCTGCATGTCGGCGCCATTATCGGCACCATCATGGTCGGCAACGTATTCCGTATCATCATGCCCGCCCAGCGTGCATTGGTGGCCGCCATCAAAGAAGGCCGCACGCCCGATCCGGCATTGCCGGCCAAAGGCCTGCTGCGTTCGCGTCACAACAACTACTTCACCTTGCCGGTGCTGTTCATCATGATCAGCAACCACTTCCCGAGCACCTATGGCAGCCAATACAACTGGCTGATCCTAGCCGGGATTGCGGTACTGGCGGTCTTGGTTCGCCACTACTTCAACACCCGCCATGACAGCCATAAATATGCCTGGACCCTACCGGTCGCGGCACTGGGCATGGTCTGCCTGGCGTATGTGACCGGTCCCAAACCTGCACCTTCCGCGCCAGACGTGGCCAAGGTCATCAAATACCAGCCGATCCCGGAAACCGCGGTCAGCGGGGCCAAGCCTGATGCCAACCCGGCACCCGTCACAGCTCCTGCCCCTGCCCCTGCCCCTGCGCCGGTGGCCAGCGTTGACTTCGAAAAAGTCCACTCCGTGATCCAGGAACGCTGCACCGTCTGCCACTCCGCCACACCGACCAGCCCGCTGTTCAGCGCAGCTCCGGCAGGCGTGATGTTCGACACCGAGCAGCAAATCCAGCTGATGGCTCCGCGGATTCAGGCACAGGCGGTCGCCAGCCAGATCATGCCGCTGGGCAATATCACTCAAATGACTCAACAAGAACGCGACCTGATTGGCGCATGGATCAACGCAGGAGCCCAAACCAACTGATACGAACGCAGTGTGGCCGCGCCGTGGGCGGCCATACAACCACACCATTAGCTCACAACAATAAAAAAGACCGAGGTGTTGCATGTCCGATTTAACAGAACCGCGCATACCCGCCGTGACCGCGCCACCGCCTATCCAGCGGCTGCCGTTGATGCAATTGATTCTGGTTGGTTTACAGCACGTGTTGCTGATGTACGGCGGCGCGGTTGCCGTACCGCTGATCATTGGACAAGCCGCCGGTCTGAGTCGTGAGGAGATCGCTTTTCTGATCAACGCCGACCTGTTGGTGGCGGGGATTGCAACCATCGTCCAATCAATGGGCATCGGTCCCATGGGCATTCGCATGCCGGTCATGATGGGCGCCAGTTTTGCCGCCGTGGGCAGTATGGTGGCGATGGCGGGCATGCCCGGCATCGGCATGACGGGAATCTTCGGCGCCACCATTGCCGCCGGTTTCTTCGGGATGATCATCGCGCCCTTCATGTCCAAGGTGGTGCGCTTCTTCCCACCTCTGGTCACCGGCACGGTGATTACTTCCATCGGCCTGTCGCTGTTTCCGGTCGCGGTGAACTGGGCTGGCGGCGGTAGCGCTGCGGCGCAATTTGGCTCACCGATCTACCTGTTCATTGCTGCTTTGGTATTGGCCACCATTTTGCTGATCAATCGCTTTATGCGCGGTTTCTGGGTCAACATTTCCGTGCTGATCGGCATGGCGCTCGGCTATGTCTTGTCTGGCGCCATTGGCATGGTCAACCTTCAGGGTATTGGCCTGGCGCCGTGGTTCCAGATCGTCACACCGCTGCACTTCGGCATGCCTGAATTTCACCTCGCACCGATTCTCTCGATGTGCCTGGTGGTGGTGATCATTTTTGTCGAGTCCACCGGGATGTTCCTGGCACTGGGCAAAATCACCGGCCAGGAGGTCACCCCGCGCATGCTGCGTCGCGGCTTGCTGTGCGATGCCGGGGCATCGTTTGTGGCGGGCTTTTTCAATACTTTTACCCACTCCTCATTCGCACAGAACATCGGCCTGGTGCAAATGACCGGCGTGCGTTGCCGCTCCGTGACCATCATGGCCGGCGCCTTCCTGATCACCCTCAGCCTGCTACCTAAAGCGGCGTATCTGGTGGCTTCGATACCGCCAGCCGTATTGGGCGGCGCGGCGATTGCGATGTTCGGCATGGTCGCGGCCACCGGGATCAAAATCCTCCAGGAAGCCGACATTGCCGACCGTCGCAACCAACTGCTGGTGGCCGTGAGCATCGGCATGGGCCTGATCCCGGTGGTGCGCCCTGAGTTCTTCGCGCACCTGCCATTGTGGATGGGCCCGATCACCCACAGCGGGATTGCCATGGCAGCCGTCAGCGCCGTGTCACTGAACCTGTTGTTCAACGTACTGGGTGGCGCAGAGCGCGCAGCCATGAGCGGTCACGTGCATCAGCACTGAAGCGCGATGAGTTTTTGTGTGGGAGCGGGCTAGCTCGCCCCCACACACCCGCCAGCCGTTGGCACAAAAAATAATAAAAAAGGAAGTTACCCATGCACTGCAAACACTGGGGCGTTACGCTCGCGGGTGGGTTTTTGGCTGCCAGTCAAGCCATGGCCGGTGATCTGTTTTTGTGGCAAACCAATAGCCTCACTTACCTCTACGGCAAGAACTTCGCGATCAACCCGTCGATCCAGCAAACCATCACCTTTGAACATGCCGACAAATGGAAATATGGCGACAACTTTCTGTTTGTCGACCGCATTTTCTACAACGGCAAGGATGACCCCAACAAAGGGCCGCACACTTATTACGGCGAGTTCAGCCCACGCTTGTCGTTCGGCAAGATCTTCGATCAACAACTAGAGCTCGGGCCGATCAAGGACGTGTTGCTGGCGATGACCTACGAGTACGGCGAGGGCGACAGCGAGGCCTATCTGATCGGCCCGGGCTTTGACCTGGCGGTGCCTGGCTTTAACTACTTCACTCTCAACTTTTATCGCCGTCACACCGAAGGACCGCGCCCTGGCACGGGCGTCTGGCAGATTACCCCGTCGTTCTCCTACACCATTCCCCTGGGCCGCTCCAACGTGCTGATCGATGGCTATATGGACTGGGTGGTCGACAACGACCAGAATTCACGCGGTACTTATCACGCCAACCTGCACTTCAATCCACAGATCAAATATGACTTGGGCAAAGCCCTCAACCTGGGTGAAAAACAGCTCTATGTCGGCATTGAATACAGCTACTGGAAAGACAAATACGGCATCGAAAGCAGCAGCCGTTTAGACACTAACCAGAATACCGCCAGCGCCCTGATCAAAGTCCACTTTTAACCTAAACACAATCTGTGCCCCGTCATTGCCCGCCCTGCGCAATGACGGGGCACTTGAGTGCCAGCGTCAGAGCCAGTATTCTCCGCGGCCGCTCAAAGATGGGCGCTGTTTTAAAGCTGACTTTTAAGACAACTTTACGCGTTTAAACCAAGCGTTTACGGCCTGCTTCAGTCTCCCGCCACTCAACTCTCAGACGACAGTTGAGCGCTGCTTTTTGGCCGCAGGACACGCATGGCCCAGCACTTGCTTAACGCATTAAAGCTGACCAAAAAGGCAAGTTTTAAAACAGAAGAACCAAGGGCCAAACAGAGCACCGCGTTCTTATTCATGCAGATTTTTTTAAAAATTTTGGAGTAACCGAATGAAGCGCATTCTTACCGGCCTGATGCTTGCGGGGAGCTTGCTGGGCGGGTCGACGGCAGTCGCTGAAGACTTGCTGCAATGGCAAACCAACAGCCTGACGTACTTGTATGGCAAGGACTTCCAGGTGAATCCAAAGATTCAACAGACCCTGACCTTCGAGCACGCTGACAGCTGGAAATACGGTGACAACTTCTTCTTCCTCGACCGTATTTTTTACAACGGCAAAGAAGATGGGAACGTCGGCCCGAATACGTACTACGGCGAGTTCACCCCGCGCTTATCGTTCGGCAAAATCTTCGACCAGAAGTTTGAGCTTGGCCCGATCAAAGACGTATTGCTGGCCATGACTTACGAGTTTGGTGAAGGCGACTCTGATTCTTACTTGATCGGCCCGGGTTTCGACCTGAATGTTCCGGGCTTCGACTTCTTCCAGTTGAACTTCTACAAGCGTTATCCAGAAGGCAATCGTGCCGGTCGTGGCGTTTGGCAGATCACCCCGGTGTGGTCGTACACCCTCCCGATGGGCAAATCCGACATCGTCATCGACGGCTATATGGACTGGGTGGTCGACAATGACCAAAACGCCCGCGGCACTTATCACGCCAACCTGCACTTCAACCCACAGATCAAATATGACTTGGGCAAGGCACTGAACTGGGGCGCGAAGCAGTTGTATGTCGGTATCGAATACGACTACTGGAAAAACAAATACGGCATCGAAGACAGCGGTTCTTTCAAAACCAATCAGGACACCGCAAGCCTGTTGGTCAAGTACCACTTCTGATACGCACCAAAGGTTCGCGATCGTTTAAAAGATCGCGAACACGCTCGCGCCTACGAAGGCTGAGGCGCCAGCAGCAACCCCCGCAGCATCACGTCCAGGCTGCCCAGCGCCGCCTTCAGACGCTGCGGCGGGTCCTCGGCCTCAGCAATCCAAAACGACGCATCCATCAAGCCGCCCTGAATCAAATGTGCCAACGCCTCAGGGTCGGTGCGCTGAATCACCTGCGTGTCCATCAAGCCTTGCAGAATCCCACCCACCGAGGCTTTGCACGCCGACTGGCTGCTCTGTAAATACTCAGCGCCCAGTACCGAGGGCGCATCACGCAAGATGATGCGTTGTACTTCGACTTGCAGCGACATTTCCAGATACAGCCGGCACTGCGCCCCAAATCCTTCCCAAGGGCTCGCGGCTTGCGCAAACACCTGCGCCAATTGCGCATCCAGTTCGGCATCGATCTGCTTCGCCACCGCCTGCAACAAGCCCTTCTTGTCACCAAAGTGGTGATACAACGCCCCACGGGTCAACCCGACCGAGGCCGTCAACTCGTCCATAGAAGTCTGCGCATAACCGATCGAGCCAAACGCCTGACGCGCAGCATCAAGCAGCTTGCCACGGGTTTGTTCAATCATCTGCGACCGCGCTTTGGGCGCCATGTGTGCCACCTTTTTTTGAGATACGCGGCGTATGTTAATTGACATACACCACGTATGCGTATATTTCTACATACGCCGCGTATGTAGAAATACATGCCCTCCTGAAGGGGCGAGCGTGCCTCACGATCTTTTGATCGTTAAAGAATCGCGAGGCACGCTCACTCCACCAGGCCCCTTGCAACGTTCCGGAGCTTGTATGGCTAACCCTTATCGCGAGATTTTCAGCGCCCCCGGCAGCAAGGCCTTTTGCGCCGCCGGCCTGATCGCCCGTATGCCCGTCTCCATGGCGGGTATCGGCATCATCACCATGCTCGCGCAATTGCACGGCTCGTATTGGCTGGCTGGTGCCGTGGCGGCGACCTTCGCCCTGGCAATGGCGTTGCTGGCACCACAAATCTCACGCGCCGTTGATCGCTACGGCCAAGGCCGCGTCTTGCCAGGCGCCGCCGCCATCGGTGTGTGCGCCATGCTCGCGTTGCTGCTGTGCAGCTATCTAGAGGCGCCTGACTGGACGCTGTTCGTCTGCGCCGGCCTTGCCGGGTGTATGCCCAGCATGCCCGCGATGGTCCGCGCCCGCTGGAGCGAGTTGTATCGCGGCTCGCCCAAACTGCACACCGCCTTCGCCTTCGAATCGGTGCTCGATGAGGTGTGTTTTATCGTTGGCCCGCCCATTTCAGTAGGCCTCAGCGTGGCACTGTTCCCACAGGCCGGACCACTGGTTGCGGCGATCTTCATGGCCGTGGGGGTGAGCGCGTTTGTGCTGCAACGCAAAACCGAGCCGCCGGTACACCCACGCACGCTGGACAATAACGGTACTGTATTGCGTCAGGGCGCCGTGCGGGTGTTGGTCATGGCGCTGTTGGGGTTGGGCACCATTGTTGGCACCGTCGACGTGGTCAGCGTGGCCTTTGCTCAGCATCAGAACCAGCCCGCCGCCGCGAGCATTGTGCTCTCGGTCTACGCGCTGGGCTCCTGCATCGCCGGGCTGGCCTTTGGCATGCTCAAACTGAAGATGCCATTGCCCAGGCTCTTCCTGCTGGGTGCACTGGCCACTGCCATCACCATGGTGCCGCTGATGTGGGCCAACAGCATCATCACCCTGGCCGCCGCCATGTTTGTCGCGGGGCTGTTTTTCGCCCCTACGCTGATTACGGCGATGGCGCTGGTGGAAAACATCGTCGCACCGGCCAAGCTGACCGAAGGCCTGACCTGGATGATTACCGGCCTGGGCATCGGCGCTGCCCTCGGCGCCGTAGCAGGCGGCTGGGTGATCGATGCTTGCGGCGCAACGGCCGGTTTCAAGGTGTCGATGGCGGCGGGTCTGAGCATGCTGCTGTTTGCCGTGTTGGGCTATCGCCTGCTGCAAAACAGCACCTCCCCCCCCTCTCGCGCGCTGGCCTAGCTTTTCACGGCGCGCCAGGCCCTGCTTGCCACACTCACCACCGCCAATACCCCTGCGCCGGCAATAATGCCGGCCACGGCGTTAAGCAAGGGCGGCACAATCGCCGACACCGAACCCAGCCACGGCGTGGTGTTTTGCGCAACGCCTTCGATCCAGTGATGCAGCACCGGCACGCCGTGGGTCAGAATCCCGCCACCGACCAAAAACATCGCGGCGGTACCGATCACCGTCAGGCTTTTCATCATGTACGGTGCGGCATTTAACACCCCACGCCCGAAGCTGCGCTGAAAGCGTCGCCAGGCGCCCTCGCCACTCTTCTGAGTCAAGTACAGGCCACCGTCATCCAGTTTGACGATACCCGCGACTACGCCATACACGCCGATGGTCATCACAATCGCGATACCGGACAGCACCACCACTTGCTGGATCAACGGCGCCTCGGAAACGGTGCCCAGGGTGATAGCAATGATCTCGGCCGACAAAATAAAATCGGTGCGCACCGCGCCCTTGATTTTGTCCTTCTCAAACGCCGCCAGGTCGACATCAGAACGGGCGGCAGCGTCTTGCAAGGCTTGACGCTCTGTGTGAGCGCTTTCCTTGCTGTGCAAAAACTTGTGCGCCAGCTTCTCAAAGCCCTCGAAACACAAGAAAGCCCCACCCACCATCAGCAACGGCGTGACCGCCCACGGCACAAATGCGCTGATCGCCAAGGCGGCGGGCACCAAAATGAACTTGTTACGGAACGAGCCTTTGGCCACCGCCCAGACCACCGGTAACTCGCGCTCCGCGCGTACGCCCGACACCTGTTGCGCATTGAGCGCCAAATCATCGCCCAGCACCCCGGCCGTCTTTTTTGCAGCCATTTTGGTCATTAACGCGACGTCATCAAGCACGGCGGCAATATCGTCGAGCAACATCAGCAAACTGCTGCCTGCCATGGAGGAGTATTCCTTAAAGTGTCAATGGACCTAAGCATAGCGTGCGTCAGCCTATAAGCTGCAATCTTGAGCCGCCCGCAAGCCCGGTGCTACCATGCCCGACCGCCACCACAGGCAAGGAAATACCCGGTTTATGAGCAGTATCCGCGAGCGTAATAAAGAACTGATTTTGCGAGCCGCCAGCGAAGAATTCGCCGACAAAGGTTTCGCCGCCAGCAAAACCAGCGACATCGCAGCCAAGGCCGGGGTACCCAAGCCCAACGTCTATTACTACTTCAAGTCCAAAGAAAACCTGTACCGCGAAGTGCTCGAAAGCATCATCGAGCCGATCCTGCGAGTCTCAACCCCGTTCAACGCCGACGGCGAGCCGAACGAAGTGCTGAGCAATTACATCCGTTCAAAAATTCTGATTTCGCGTGAACTGCCGTTTGCCTCAAAAGTATTCGCCAGCGAAATCATGCACGGCGCTCCGCACCTGAGTGAAAAACAGGTCGAACTGCTCAACGCCCAAGCCAAGCACAACATCGCCTGCATCCAGACCTGGATCGACCGTGGGCAAATCGCCCCGATCGACCCGCACCACCTGATGTTCAGCATCTGGGCGGCGACCCAGACCTATGCTGACTTTGACTGGCAAATCTCCGCCATCACTGGCAAGGCCAAGCTTGACGACAGCGACTACGAAGCCGCGACCCAGACCATTATTCGACTGGTGCTCAAGGGCTGCGCCCCGGATTAAAACCAAAACAAATTCCCGCAAGCGCTGCCGAAGACTGCGACCGTCTAAATAAATGCCTTACAGTCTTCAGCAGTTTTACAGATAATTTTTTTGCAGGCGTACTCATGGTTTTTCTTGTGGGGGCTCAACTTCTATAATCAAGACAATCTGTCCGATCAGTTTTATAGCAAACGCTAGGTATCCCAATGCGGCGCATAAAAACAGAACTGATCCCGTCGCACTCAAACTCGCCCACACCAGTGGCGAGCAAGCACGCTCCCACAAAGACAAGCTTTGCGCTTAAACCGCAACCCCCGCATCTGCCCGCAGCCCTAGCCCTTCTACCGCGCTGATCGCGCATTGCTCATCAATGTCCGAGGTGTCGCCGCTGATGCCAATCGCACCGATCACATTGCCTTGATCATCACGAATCAACACACCACCCGGCGCAGGCACGACGTCGCCCTGCCCCATCCCGTTGAGTGCCGCGAAAAACGCCGGGCGCTGCTGTGCGTCCAGCGCCAGTAAGCGCGACCCTTTACCCAAGGCAATCGCGCCCCAGGCTTTGCCAATCGCAATGTTGGGCCGCAGCAGGCTCGCGCCATCCTCACGCTGCAAGGCCAGCAAATACCCGCCCGCGTCGAGCACCGCCACCGTCAGCGGGGATGCATTGATCTGCCGACCCGCGCCGAGCGCTTGAGCGGTCAGGTTTAAAGCGACTTTCAAGGTTAAAGCACTCATGGTTGCCGTCCTTATTTTGTTATTGGAAAGCCTGGCGCGCGCCTGTATGAGCGCAGCCCGAACACAACCAATAGAACACAATAATCATGTAGTTTGTATACAATTTTTAGCTTAAAGAACTAAAACCGCAATCAAGAAAGCCCGTAGATGCGGCTCATCTCCTTCTACCACCCGATCAAACAAAACCGATTGACCTGTACACCCGTCCATGAATAAACTCGGCACACAGCCACTTGTATACAATTATAAAACGTAAGAGGCACAATCAAATGAGCAAAATGAGAGCAATCGAAGCCGCCGTTTTGGTAATGCGTCGCGAAGGTGTCGACACGGCCTTTGGTATTCCGGGCGCCGCCATCAACCCGCTGTATTCAGCCCTGCAAAAAGTGGGCGGCATCGATCACGTCCTTGCTCGCCACGTGGAAGGCGCCTCGCACATGGCCGAGGGCTACACCCGCACCAAAGCCGGCAACATTGGCGTGTGCATCGGCACTTCCGGCCCGGCGGGCACTGACATGGTGACTGGGCTTTACAGCGCCTCTGCCGACTCGATCCCGATTCTGTGCATCACCGGCCAGGCACCCCGGGCGCGGATGCACAAAGAAGACTTCCAGGCCGTCGACATCACCAGCATCGTCAAGCCCGTGACCAAGTGGGCGACCACCGTGCTCGAACCGGGCCAAGTGCCGTATGCGTTCCAGAAAGCCTTTTACGAAATGCGCTCCGGCCGCCCAGGCCCGGTGCTGATCGAC
Source organism: Pseudomonas sp. NPDC096917 (assembly GCF_044762555.1). Taxonomy (NCBI): domain Bacteria; kingdom Pseudomonadati; phylum Pseudomonadota; class Gammaproteobacteria; order Pseudomonadales; family Pseudomonadaceae; genus Pseudomonas; species Pseudomonas sp. NPDC096917. The sequence goes on from NZ_JBIWEO010000004.1 coordinate 120,994, forward strand.
CTGCCGTTTGATGTGCAAATGGCTGAAATCGAATTCGACATCGACGCTTACGAGCCACTGCCGCTGGCCAAGCCCTCGGCCACGCGCGTCCAGGTCGAAAAGGCCCTGGCGATGCTTAATCAGGCCGAACGCCCGCTGCTGGTCAGCGGCGGTGGCGTGATCAACGCCGACGCCAGCGAGCTGCTGGTGGAGTTTGCCGAGTTGACCGGCATTCCTGTGATCCCGACCCTGATGGGCTGGGGCACGATTGCCGACGATCACCCGCTGATGGTGGGCATGGTTGGCCTACAAACTTCGCACCGTTATGGCAACGCCACCCTGCTCAAATCCGACGTGGTGCTGGGCATCGGCAACCGCTGGGCCAACCGGCACACCGGTTCGGTTGAGGTGTACACCGAGGGCCGCACGTTCATTCACGTCGACATTGAGCCCACGCAAATCGGCCGTGTATTCACCCCTGATCTGGGCATCGTTTCCGACGCAGGCTCTGCGCTCAAGGTGTTCCTGGAAGTGGCCCGTGAATGGAAAGCCGCCGGTAAACTGAAAAACCGCAGCGCCTGGCTGCAAGACTGCCAGCAACGCAAAGCTACCCTGCACCGCAAGACCCACTTCGACAACGTGCCGGTCAAGCCGCAGCGCGTGTACGAAGAGATGAACCAGGTATTTGGCAAAGACACTTGCTATGTCAGCACCATCGGTTTGTCGCAGATAGCCGGTGCGCAGTTCCTGCACGTTTACAAGCCGCGTCACTGGATCAACTGCGGTCAGGCCGGGCCACTGGGCTGGACCATTCCCGCGGCGCTGGGCGTGGTCAAAGCCGACCCAAGCCGCAGCGTGGTTGCTTTGTCGGGTGACTATGACTTCCAGTTCATGATCGAAGAACTGGCCGTTGGCGCACAGTTCAACCTGCCGTACATCCACGTGGTCGTAAACAACTCCTACCTGGGTCTGATCCGTCAGGCACAGCGCGGGTTCGAAATGGACTACTGCGTACAGCTGTCTTTCGACAACCTCAACGCTCCGGAACTCAACGGTTATGGCGTCGACCACGTCGCCGTCGCGCAAGGCCTGGGCTGCAAGGCGCTGCGCGTCTTTGAACCGGACCACATCCAGCCTGCGCTGCGCAAGGCTCAAGAGCTGATCAAAGAATTCCGCGTCCCGGTGGTCGTGGAGATTATTCTGGAGCGCGTGACCAATATTTCGATGGGCACCGAAATCAACGCAGTCAACGAATTTGAAGATCTGGCGCTGGTGGGTAACGATGCACCGACCGCCATTTCAATGCTCGATTAACTGATTAGTCCTTCCCCTCTCCCACAGGGAGAGGGCACCAAAAGCAGGAGTTCACCATGCCGCGTTTTGCTGCCAACCTGTCCATGCTGTTCACCGAACAGGATTTCCTTGTCCGTTTTCAAGCGGCTGCCAATGCTGGTTTCCACGGCGTTGAATACCTGTTTCCTTACGACTACAGCAGCGCCGAGATCAAGGCGCATCTGGATGCCAACAAACTGACCCAAGTGCTGTTCAACCTGCCCGCCGGTGATTGGGCCAAGGGCGAGCGCGGCATTGCCTGCCACCCGGATCGGGTTGAAGAATTCCAGGCGGGTGTCGACCTGGCCATCGCCTACGCGCAAGTCCTGGGCAACACACAAATCAACTGTCTGGCCGGCATCCGCCCGCAAGGCGTGGACGATGCGACTGTCGAAAGCACCTTTGTGAGCAACCTCAAATACGCCGCCGACAAACTGCAGGCGGTGGGCATCAAGCTGGTGATGGAAGCGATCAACACCCGTGACATCCCGGGCTTTTATCTCAATAACACCCAGCAAGCGCTGGCGATTCAGGACAAGGTCGGCAGCGCCAACCTGTTCCTGCAATACGACATCTACCACATGCAAATCATGGAGGGCGATCTGGCGCGCACGATGCAAACGCACCTGCCACAGATCAACCACATCCAACTGGCCGACAACCCTGGACGGCATGAGCCAGGCACTGGCGAGATCAACTACCGCTTCCTGTTCGATCACCTGGACCGCATCGGCTATCAGGGCTGGGTGGGTTGCGAATACAAGCCGCTGACCAGCACCGAAGCTGGGCTGGTATGGCTTAAAACGCATAACGCGGTGTAAGACCGGCGACAGGTTTCGCACCTAATAAAAACAAGAGGATTTGTCATGGCTAAAATCGGATTTATCGGCACCGGAATCATGGGCTCGCCTATGGCCAGCAACCTGCAAAAGGCCGGGCACAACCTGTTCCTGTCCACTCACCATGGCGCCGCTCCGGCCGATCTGGTGGCCGCAGGTGCCATCGCGCTGGCCAGCCCGAAAGAAGTCGCCCAGGAAGCCGAATTCATCATCGTCATGGTGCCCGACACCCCACAGGTCGATGACGTGCTGTTTCGCGAAGACGGCATCGCAGCCGGTCTGAGCCCGAACAAAGTGGTGATCGACATGAGTTCGATCTCTCCTACCGCGACCAAGGCCTTCGCTGAAAAAATCAACGCCAAGGGCGCGCAATACCTTGACGCTCCTGTGTCAGGCGGCGAAGTCGGGGCCAAGGCTGGCACCTTGAGCATCATGGTCGGCGGCGATGAAAAAACCTTCGCCCGCGCCCTGCCCCTGCTGCAAAGCATGGGCAAAAACATCACCCTGGTGGGCGGCAATGGCGACGGTCAAACCGCTAAAGTGGCAAACCAGATCATCGTTGCACTGAACATTCAGGCCGTCGCTGAAGCCCTGGTTTTTGCCGCCAAAAACGGCGCCGACCCGGCCAAGGTGCGCGAAGCGCTGATGGGCGGTTTCGCTTCGTCGAAGATTCTGGAAGTGCATGGTGAACGCATGATCAAAGGCACCTTCGATCCTGGTTTCCGCATCAGCCTGCACCAGAAAGACCTCAACCTGGCACTGGCGGGCGCCCGTGAACTGGGGATCAACCTGCCCAACACCGCCAACGCCCAACAGGTGTTCAGCACGTGCGCCGCTATAGGCGGCAGCAACTGGGACCACTCGGCGCTGATCAAAGGCCTGGAGCACATGGCCAACTTCTCTATCCGCGACTAATCCCACCCGAGACATCCGCAACCTGTGGGAGCTACCGCAGGCTACGATCTTTTGACCTTTAAAAAGATCGCAGCCCGCGGGGCCTTCGCACACCCCGAGAAAGTTGATTGCACCATGACTAATTGCCCCGATTGGGCCACCGCCCTGTGCAATGGTTTCAGCCAGATTTTTCTGCAACGCCACCCGCTCTGCGGCGTTTTGTGCCTGCTGGCCATTGTGATCAGCGCGCCCACGCTAGTGGGCGGCGCATTGCTCGGCGCCATCGCAGGTTTACTGACCGCGCAACGTCGCGGCTATGCGAAAACCGAGCGCCAGGCCGGGCTCTACAGTTACAACGGCGTGTTGCTGGGGTTACTGCTGAGCCATCAATTGCCGTGGTCAGCCATGCTGCCGCTGCTGATCATTGCCAGTTCCGGGCTCAGCAGCATGCTGGTTCATCAATGGCTCAAGCGAGCCACCCACCCTCAAAGCCTGTTGATCTATACCGCGCCGTTCGTGGGCCTGGGCTGGATGCTGCTCAGCCTGAATCCTGTCCCTGCGCAGGCCGAACACGTGCACGCAATCAGCGGTCTTACCCTGGCTGCAGGGCTGTTCAAAGGCATCGGGCAGGTCATGCTGCTGCAACACCCGGTCGCCGGGTTGCTGATTGTGCTGGGCCTGTGGCTAAGCCGTTGGCGCGCTGCCGTGTGGGCACTCATCGGTTCATTGGCGGGGCTTTTGTTCAGTTTTTACCAACACGATGCCAGTGCGGCGCTCAGCGGGCTGGCGGGCTACAACCCGGCTTTGGCCGCACTGGCCTTAAGCCAGCAACGCCGCGGCGTCTGGCTGCCGCTCAGCGGTATCGCCGTCACGTTGCTGCTGACGCCGGTTTTCAAGGCTTTAGGGGTGCCGCCATTAACCGCCCCGTTTGTGCTCGGTTGCTGGTTGATCGTCAGCGGTATACGGCTGTTCAGACCGCAACCCGTTGCAGATGACAAGCAAAGCAGGTTGCGCATCGAGCGTTAATACCCGAATCTTCTGACATTTGGGTATCGAGCAACCTACATGAATAATCAGGATTGGCGGCAGCGCCTGTATGTGATGGTCTTTCAGTCCGACACGCCAGCCGGACGCCGCTTTGATACCACCCTGTTGTTGATCATCATGGCGAGCCTGGTGGTGGTGATACTGGACAGCATTAACAGTATTCACCGCAACTACGCCGATCTGTTGGCGAACATCGAGTGGGGCTTCACCTTTGTGTTTGCGGTCGAATACGGCCTGCGCCTGTACTGCTCGCCCAAACCCCTGCGCTACGCCTTCAGCTTTTACGGGCTGGTGGATTTGCTGGCCATCGTGCCGGGGATTCTGGCGATTTATTACAGCGACGCGCAGTACCTGCTGATCATCCGCATCATTCGCATGCTGCGCATATTCCGGATTCTCAAACTGCTGCCGTACCTGAGCCAGGCCAACTACCTGCTTTCGGCCTTGCGCGGCAGCAAACAGAAAATCATCGTATTTTTAGTCGGGGTCTCCACGCTGGTGACCGTGTTCGGCACCTTGATGTACGTGGTCGAAGGCCCGGAAAACGGGTATACCAGCATCCCGGTCAGTATCTATTGGGCCATCGTGACCCTGACCACGGTGGGTTATGGCGACATCGTGCCAAAAACAATCCCGGGGCAAATCATTTCGGCCATGGTGATGATCACCGGTTACTCGATCATCGCGGTGCCCACCGGGATATTCACTGCCGAACTGGCCAACGCCATGCGCGGTGAGCAGCTGAAGCACAAATGCCCTACCTGCAAGAAAGATCAGCACGAAACATCGGCGTCTTTTTGCTCGCGCTGTGGCAATCCACTCTTTACTAAAAACGTATAACCAAAGTGCTTTTTAATCTTTTAAGGACTATGCATCACCCGCTATAGTCGCTGGCAAATTGCCCCTATTGCTCCCTATAACAAGGAATACGCAGTGAAAAAACTCTTTAGCGCCTCCGTATTGGCCGCCGGCCTTGCCCTCAGCAGCTTCGCGCACGCGGACACCACGTTGCTGAACGTGTCCTACGACGTCATGCGGGACTTCTATAAGGACTACAACACTGCTTTTCAGAAACACTGGCAAGCCGAGCACAAAGACAACATCAACGTGCAGATGTCATTTGGCGGTTCCAGCAAACAAGCCCGCTCGGTCATCGACGGCCTCAAAGCTGATGTGATCACCATGAACATGGCCACCGACATCAACGCCCTGGCCGATAACGGCCAACTGGTGCCAGAGAACTGGGTTACCCGCCTGCCGGACAACAGCGCGCCGTTCACCTCAGCCACCGTGTTTATCGTTCGCAAAGGCAACCCGAAAGCCCTGAATGACTGGCCGGATCTGCTCAAGGATGGCGTGCAAGTGATCGTGCCTAACCCGAAAACCTCGGGTAACGGCCGCTACACCTTCCTCTCGGCCTGGGGGTATGTGCTGAAAAATGGCGGCGACGAAACCAAGGCCAAAGACTTTGTCGGCAAGCTGTTCAAACAGGCACCGGTGCTGGACACCGGCGGCCGTGCCGCCACGACCACCTTTATGACCAACCAGATCGGCGACGTGCTGGTGACCTTCGAAAACGAAGCGGAAATGATCGCCCGCGAATTCGGCCGCGACCAATTCGAAGTGATCTACCCAAGCGTCTCGGCTGAAGCCGAGCCGCCAGTAAGCGTGGTCGACAAGGTCGTCGACAAAAAAGGCACCCGTGCGGCAGCCGATGAATACCTGAAATACCTGTGGTCGCCAGAAGGCCAGGAAATTGCCGCCAACAACTACCTGCGCCCACGCGACAAGGCGGTATTGGCCAAGTACAACGACCGCTTCCCGAAAGTCGACTTCCTCTCGGTTGAAAAAACCTTCGGTGACTGGCGCGACGTGCAGAAAAAGTACTTTAACGACGGCGGCGTATTCGACCAGATCTACGGCCAGTAATCTTGCAGGTATAGCCGCTGCCGAGAAACAGGTTGCGATAAGGGCCGCGGGACCTTCACCTTCTGAGGGCCGCTGCGCACCCCATCGCAACCTTGGGCAGCAGTTACAAGCCTCACACAGGCGAGCTGTACAAAAACACAGTAAAAACAGTTGCCCTCGCGCCATTCTCTGCCCATGCTGTGCACCTTATGCGCGGCATGATGAATGAGTGGAGCTATGCGGCTGTTTCTGTGTGAAAAACCTTCCCAGGCCAAAGACATTGCGGCCGTGCTCGGCGCCAGCCGACGCGGTGATGGCTGCTGGGTGGGGCCTGATGCCACGGTCACGTGGTGCATCGGTCACCTGCTCGAAACCGCCCCGCCAGACGCCTACGACGAACGCTACAAGCGTTGGGTGCTGGCCGACCTGCCGATCGTGCCTGACACATGGAAGATGCGGGTTAAACCCAAAACTGCCAGCCAGTACAAAGCGGTCAAACGCCTGCTCGGAGAAGCCCGCGAACTGGTCATCGCCACTGACGCCGACCGCGAAGGTGAAATGATCGCCCGCGAACTGGTCGAGCACTGCCGCTATCGCGGGCCCATCCAGCGCCTGTGGCTGTCAGCCCTGGACGACGCGTCGATTCGCAAGGCCCTGGGCGCTCTTAAGCCCGGCGCCGAAACCTTCAACCTCTACCACTCCGCCCTGGGACGCTCGCGGGCCGACTGGTTGATAGGCATGAACATGAGTCGCCTGTTTACCTTGCTTGGGCGCCAGTCAGGCTATCAAGGCGTCTTGCCCGTAGGCCGAGTGCAAACGCCGACCCTGCGTCTCGTGGTTGACCGTGATCGCAGCATCAGCGACTTTGTGCCCGTCGCGTATTGGGCGATTGACGTGCAGCTCAACCATGCCAACCAGTTGTTCACCGCCCAATGGCGGGCCGACCCCGACACCTGCGACGATCAGGACCGCTGCCTCAATCAGGCTCATGCACAACAGGCCGCAACGGCGATCAACAACGCCAGCCATGCCAGGGTCAGCAAACTGCGCACCGAGCGCATGCGCGAAGTCGCGCCCTTGCCATTCGACCTTGGCACCCTGCAAGAAGTGTGTTCAAAAAAGCTCGGCCTCGGCGCCCAGGAAACCCTCGACATCGCCCAAGCGTTGTACGAAACCTACAAAGTCGTGACCTACCCGCGCAGTGATTGCGGCTACCTGCCCCAAAGCCAGCACGCCGAAGCTGCCTCAATTCTGACGGCCTTGCGCCAGGCCGATCCAAGCCTTGCGCCGCTGGCCGAACACCTCGACCCACAACGCCGCTCACGGGCATGGAACGACGCCAAAGTCAGCGCTCACCATGGCATCATCCCCACCGCCGCCGCTAAAAATCTCGAACGCCTGAGCGGTAAACACCGCGCTGTTTACACCCTGATTCGTGCGCGTTATCTGGCGCAGTTTCTGCCCAGCCACGAATACGACCGCACGCAGGCCGATTTCGATTGTGCTGGCCAGCACCTGCGCGCCGTCGGCAAACAAATCGTCGAGCCGGGCTGGAAACGCGCCCTGCCTGAAGCCCTGGCCCCGGCCAAAGGCCGCGAAGCTGCGGCGCCGCAACCTTTGCCGGTTCTGCGTGAAGGGCTCGACTGCGCGATTGCCAACGTCCACCTCAAAGACCTGTGGACCCAACCGCCCAAGCCCTTTACCGAAGGCGACCTGATCAAAGCGATGAAAAACGTCGCCAAACTGGTGCAAGACCCACTGCTCAAACAAAAGCTCAAAGACACCACCGGTATCGGCACCGAAGCGACCCGCGCCGGCATCATTCAAGGCTTGCTCGACCGCGGCTACCTGATCAAAAACGGCAAGGCACTGGCGGCCACAGCGCCGGCTTTCAGCCTGATCGACGCCGTACCCCGCGCCATCGCCGATCCAGGCACCACCGCTATCTGGGAGCAAGCGCTGGATATGGTGCAAAGCGGCGAAATGACCCTCGACATCTTCGTCGCCAAACAAGCCGCCTGGATGAGCAAACACATCGAGCGCTGCAGCGGTCTGCGCCTGACCATCAGCGGCCCGGCCAGCCCGGCGGGTGTGGCGCCAGCATGGAAGAAAAAACGCAAAAGCCCGGCGGGCAAACCCAAGGCCAAGCGCGTGACCAAGGCCAAAAGTGCATGAGTGATCAGGCGTCGATCAAAGGCTCAAAGACCCCGAAATGCAGGTCACCGCTGCGCCACCGACCCAAATATCCTGGCCGACCTGCTCAATGAAAACCCGCCCCGCACGGCCCATGGCGGTGCCTTGGCTGACGACATAGCGTGCCGGGGCCAGCCCGTCTGCGATCAACCACTGCGCCAGTCCCGCGTTCAGGCTGCCGGTGACCGGATCTTCAGACATGCCGTCGCCCGCCACAAATGCACGCACTTCAAATTGCGCCTCATCGCCATCACGCTCAGGCGTCCAGGGCGCCACCACGCCCAAGGCCACGCCCTGCAGTTGGGCGTAATCGGGGTTCAAGGCCAGTACTTGCTCACGATCACGCAGCAGCACGGCTACCCAACCGGGGCCGTTATCGACCCAGCGCGCTTGCAACACATCGTGCTGCTCTAGGTGTAAACCCGCGCAGATACGCTGCAACAACGCCTCTTCAATAGCCCCAGAGCGCAGCAGTGGCGGCGCAATAAAGGCCAGTTGCTCGCCGCTGTGGCGAATAGTGATCAGCCCTACGCCGCACTCTTGAATGATCTCTTCACCACGCGGTTTGCCACCGGCTTGCAGCCAGGCATGGCAACTGCCCAGCGTCGGATGACCGGCAAACGGCAGCTCTTGGAGGGTGGTGAAAATGCGCAGGCGATAATCTGCCTCGGGGTTTTGTGGCTTGAGCACAAAGGTGGTTTCACTGAGGTTGGTCCAACGCGCAAAATCGGCCATTTGCTCATCGGTCAAACTGTCGGCATCCAACACTACAGCCACCGGATTACCTTTAAGGGCAACGGTGCTGAACACATCCACTTGCTTGAATTCAAATTGGCTCATGCCGGGCTCCTTATGGCGAACAATTAGAGCCCGGATATTCCCCTGTAGGCGCGAACTTGTCTCGTGATCTTTTAGAAAATCAAAAGCGCGCGCCTGCAAGGGGCGGTGCCCCCAGTTCGCCTTTCAGCGCTACTTGAACTGCCGACTCAAGCCGGGTGGCACACCGCTGATGTCGGTGTCTTCCCACGGTCCTTTCGGGCTGACCGAGCGGCTCCAACCGTTGTCCCAACGGTAGTAGGTGCGCTGGCGATAGAAGATGTTGCTCTGGTCGTCCAGCACGTAAACGCCCAGGCGCGCATCCCAGTGGCTCGGGCCACCCGGCGGCGGCGCGAAGGTGGCCGAGGTGCGCGGCATCGGTTTAGGCGGCTGCGGGATGGGCATGTCCGGCAGCGGCTTATCAGAAGGCTGAGGCGCCGGGACGGGGCTGGGGGGCGACGGTGCGGTGGGTTCGTAGGGCTGATGAGCCGCGCAAGCACTCAGGCCTAATACCAGACTGAGCAGGGTGATTCGAGCCAGTGCGGCCATAACGGGTTCTCATGTTAGTGCGGGCTTACCTGTAGGAGCACGCTCGCTCCTGCAAGGGTCAGGGCCGCTTAGTTATCCGGGCTGTCGATGGTCAGCTGTTGCAGCGTTTGGGTGCTGTTGGCCAACGGTTTGCTGCGCCCTACCCATTCGCCAGCTGTCGGTTGGCCAGCACGGGAAATGCGCGCAACCAGTTGGACTTCAGGAAAGTTGGACAGTTTCAATTGCGGCATCATTGCGTCGGCATCGCCTAATTCCACGGTGATGGGCAGGTCGGCCACGGTCACACGTTTGACCGCCAGCGGCGCCGCAGGTCCTGACATTGCCCGGGCAAAGATAAAGACGCTGTCACCGGGCAATACGCTGGCTTTGACCGCATCCGCCAAATCGACGCTGACGTTGATCGACGTCTGGGCCTTGGTCGCAGGCACGGCCTCAACCTTTGCGCCGCTGGCGAGTAATTGCTCACGGGCGCGCTCAATGCCACCTTGCAAGGCTTCGCGAGACGGATCGCCTTCAGGCAATTGCTTCAACAGTCGATCCCAGTAAGTGATTGCCTCCTGATAGCGCTTGCCCTCAAAAGCCGCAATGCCGAGCAAACCAAGACTGGTGACTTCTTTCGGGTCGGCCTTCAGGGCTTCATCGGTCAGCACCTGGGTCTTGTCGCTCCACTTTTTATGGTCGGCAAAGTACTGCGCCTGAGCCCACTGCCCCAACAGTTCTGGTTGCCGCCCGGCCAGTGCAACCGCCCGCTCAAATACTTTGGCCGCATCGGCCGGCCGGTTTTGGGCCATGTAGGCGCGGCCCAGGAAGTACCAACTCTCGGCCGAGTCCGGTTGCGCGGCGGCGGCACGCTCAAGGCGTGTAATCATTTCTTCCAGTGATTGCGGCGGCGTCGAGAATTCGCGGGTCAGCTCAACTGTGTCACTGGCACCAAAGTGCACATACAACCCCAGGCCCAGGACCGGCACCAGGATCGCAGCCAAAACCGGCACGGCCTTGCCAAGGCTGGAGGTGCGCGACGGGGCCACACCTTCGGTGTCCGCCAGCAGTTCACGGGCGGCTTCGGCGCGCCCTGCTTGCAGTTGCTCAGCCGTCAATACGCCTTCTTCACGCTGAACCTGCAACTCGGCCACGCGCTCTTGGTACAGCGCCACGTTCAAGGCGGTGCGGTCTTCTTCGCGCTGGGCACGACGACCGCGCACTACCGGAATGAGCAAGAAGCTGAGGGCGATCAGTAGCAGCAGGCCTGCTGCGAGCCAGAAATCAATCATCTTTGGTGTTATCCAGCAAGGTGTCGAGGCGCTGACGCTCCTCGGCAGAAAGTGTGTCCGAACCTGAAACAGGTTGTGTGCGACGGCGGCGCCCGACAATCACTCCGATCACCACCAAACCACCCACCAGCAGGGCCAGCGGGCCGAACCACAGCACCACGGTTTTGCTGGTCAGGGGCGGCTTGTAGCGCACAAAGTCGCCGTAACGGTCGACCATAAAGTCGATGATCTGCTGGTTGTCCTTGCCCTCGCCCAGCATGCGGAAAATCTCGCGGCGCAGGTCGGTGGCAATAGGGGCGTTGGAATCAGCGATGTCCTGATTCTGGCACTTGGGGCAACGCAGTTCCTGGGTCAGTTCACGAAAGCGCGCACGTTCAGCGTCATTGGCAAACTCGTAGATGTCGATGGCCGCCTGGGCCACGCCCGTGAGCGTCAAGCCGAGAGCAACAGCCGCTAACCAGCGCTTCATGGCTTGGCCTCGTCGACCAGTGCCTGGTATTTGCCAGCCAGTTGCTCGCGCCACACGCGCTCGTCGATCACCCCAACAAACTTGTGGCGAATAATGCCTTGGCTGTCTATCAAAAAGGTTTCCGGTGCGCCGTACACGCCCAGGTTCAGGCCCAGCGAGCCCGTTTCATCGTTGATGTCCAACTGATACGGGTTGTGGAACTCATTGAGCCACTTTTTCGCGTCCGCATTGATGTCCTTGTAGTTAACGCCGTAGATCACCACGCCCTGCTCGGCCAGTTTGGTCAGCACCGGGTGCTCGATTTTGCACGAGACACACCACGTGGCCCAGACGTTAACCAGCGCCGGTTTGCCCTTGAGGTCGGCTTCGGTCAGGGTGTTGTCACCTTCAACCGACGGCAGGCTGAACGCCGGAAAAGGTTTGCCGATCAGCGTCGACGGCAACTCGGTCGGGTCCAGGTACAAGCCTTTGTAGAGAAACCCCGCCATGCCCAAAAACACCACCAGCGGGACCAGCATTAGCCAGCGTCTCATGCGGTTTCTCCTGTCATGCCCAGCGCGTCGCGCACGCGGGTTTTAACTTTGACCCGATAACGGCGGTCCAGCGCCGCCAGCAAACCACCGAACCCGGTGAGCAAACCGCCAAACCAGATCCAGCGCACAAACGGCTTAACGTGTACGCGGACCGCCCAAGCGCCATTTTCCAACGGCTCGCCGAGCGCCACGTACAAGTCGCGGGTGAAACCGGCGTCGATCCCGGCTTCGGTCATCATTGAGCTTTGCACCGTGTACAAACGTTTTTCCGGGTGCAGCACGCTGACTTCCTTGCCGTTGCGCATGACGCGCACAGTGCCTTTGTCCGACGTGAAGTTCGGGCCTTCAAAATGCTTGGCACCTTCAAAAACGAACTGGTAACCGGCCAGTTCCATCGACTCGCCCGGCGCCAGACGCAGGTCGCGCTCGGCACTGTTCTGGCTCGACAACACCACGCCCAGCGCGCATACCGCGATCCCCAGGTGCGCGATCTGCATGCCCCAATAGCTGCGGGTCAGGCTGCGCATGCCCTGGATCAGGCCTTTGTGACGGGTCTTGTCGCCAATGTCGCGCACCCCGGCCAGCAACACCCAAGCCGCCAGCATAAAGGTGGTCATCACTGCCCAGTTGAAGTCGCCATAGGCCACACCGGCAATCGCCGACAGCGCAGCGCTGCCGAGCAGCACCGGGGTCAGCATGCCCAGCAGCCACTTGATCGGCGTGTCTTTCCAGCGCACCAGCACCCCCACCGCCATCACCCCCATCAGCACGCCCATCAGCGGGATAAACAGCGCGTTGAAGTACGGCGGGCCGACCGACATTTTGGCGCCGCTGATGGCGTCCAGAATCAGTGGGTACAAGGTGCCGAGCAGAATCATCGACGCAGCCACTACCAGAATCAGGTTGTTGCCCAGCAGCAACGTCTCACGCGACCACAGGTTGAATCCGACATGGCTTTTGACCACCGGCGCACGCAGCGCAAACAGCGTGAGCGAACCACCCACCACGAACAGCAGGAAAATCAGGATAAACACCCCGCGCTCAGGGTCGGACGCGAACGCGTGCACCGACGTCAGCACGCCGGAGCGCACCAGGAAGGTTCCGAGCAGGCTCAACGAAAAGGCGGCAATGGCCAGCAGCACGGTCCAGCTTTTAAACACCCCGCGTTTTTCCGTCACGGCCAGCGAGTGAATCAGCGCCGTGCCGACCAGCCATGGCATAAAGGAGGCGTTTTCTACCGGGTCCCAGAACCACCAGCCGCCCCAGCCAAGTTCGTAATACGCCCACCACGAACCCAACGTGATACCGATGCCGAGAAAGGCCCACGCCACGAGGGTCCAGGGGCGCGACCAACGCGCCCACGCGGCATCCAGCCGGCCACCGAGCAACGCGGCAATGGCGAAGGCAAAGGCCACCGAGAAACCGACATAGCCCATGTACAACATCGGCGGGTGAACGATCAGACCGATGTCTTGCAACAGTGGGTTGAGGTCATGGCCATCCGCAGGCATTTGCGGAAGCAAGCGTGCGAACGGGTTGGAGGTCAGAATCAGAAACAGCAAGAAGCCGACGCTGATCATGCCCATGATCGACAGCACCCGCGCCAGCATCACTTGCGGCAACTGGCGCGAGAAGACCGACACGGCAAAGGTCCAGCCACCCAGAATCATTGCCCACAACAGCAACGACCCTTCGTGGGCGCCCCACACGGCGCTGAACTTGTAGTACCACGGCAACGCGCTGTTGGAGTTACTGGCCACGTACGCCACCGAGAAATCATCGGCCATAAACGCGTACGTCAGGCAGCCAAAGGCAAACAGCAAAAAGGCGAACTGGCCCCAGGCCGCCGGTTGCGCCAGGCTCATCCACAATTTGTCGCCGCGCCAGGCACCGAGCAACGGCACGCTGGCCTGCACGATGGCAAAGCACAGCGCCAGAATCATGGCCAAGTGGCCCAATTCGGGAATAAACAGTCCAGACGTCATCACTTAACCTCTTTAGCCGGTACAGGTTCGACCGGCGCAGGCGCAGACTGGCCACTCTCGTTGAGCGCCTTGGTCACTTCGGGCGGCATGTATTTTTCGTCATGCTTGGCCAGCACTTCATCAGCCACCACCACGCCTTGGGCGTTGAGCTTGCCCAGCGCGACAATGCCCTGCCCTTCACGAAACAGGTCCGGCAAGATGCCACGGTATTGAATGGTCACCGCCTTATTGAAGTCAGTGACCACGAACTCAACGTCCAGCGAGTCGCCCGAGCGTTTCAGCGATCCGGCCTCGACCATGCCGCCCGCGCGAATCCGGGTATCAACGGGTGCTTCGCCATTGGCGATCTGGGTCGGGGTGTAGAACAAGTTGATATTCTGCTGCAAGGCGCTCAGGGCCAGTGCGACGGCAGCGCCGATGCCGACCAGAATCGCCAGAATGATGATCAAACGTTTTTTACGCAGCGGATTCACTTCGAACGCTCCCGACGCAGACGACGCGCCTCTTGTTGCAAATAACGTCGGCGCGCCGCCAGCGGCAGCGCCACGTTTAACGCCAGCACCGCCAGGCAAATACCATAGGCCGACCAGACATACAGACCGTGATGGCCCATGGCGACAAAGTCGCTGAAAGAAGCAAAACTCATCGCGTACCCTCCAGCGCTTTAGACACTTGAGCTTTGGCCCAACTGCTGCGCGCTTCACGCTTGAGCAGATCCAGGCGCATGCGCAGCAACAGCACGGCGCCAAAGAAGCAATAAAAGCCGAGTACGGTGAGCAGCAACGGCAGCCACATTTGCACCGGCATCGCCGGTTTTTCGGTAAGGGTAAAAGTTGCGCCTTGGTGCAGGGTGTTCCACCACTGCACCGAGTATTTGATGATCGGAATGTTGATCACGCCGACAATCGCCAGCACCGCGCAAGCCTTGGCTGCACTGTCGCGATTGGTAATGGCATTGCCCAGGGCAATCAGGCCGAAGTATAGAAACAGCAGAATCAGCATTGAGGTCAGGCGTGCATCCCACACCCACCACGATCCCCAGGTCGGTTTGCCCCAGATGGCGCCAGTGACCAGCGCCAACGCGGTCATCCAGGCGCCGATGGGCGCGGCGCATTGCAGCGCGACGTCAGCGATTTTCATCTTCCAGACCAGCCCCACCACCCCGCACACCGCCAGCATCACGTAGCAGGACTGCGCCAACATGGCAGCCGGAACATGGATATAGATGATGCGAAAGCTGTTGCCTTGCTGATAGTCCGGCGGCGCAAATGCCAACCCCCAGACCACGCCACTGACAATCAGCAGTACGGCGGCAATACTCAACCAAGGCAGCAAGCGCCCGCTGATGGCATAGAACCATTTGGGCGAGCCGAGTTTGTGAAACCAAGTCCAGTTCATCACGCTGTTTCCATCACGGTGCTTTGACGCGGCCTGTGCGGGCCGTTATCAAAGCGCGGGTCTTTACTGGCCCTTGCGGGGCCAGACCTCATTATTCATTCACCGACGCTGATTTTCAGGCCGGCCGCTATAGCAAAAGGTGTCAGGGTGACTGCCAGGGCGGTCAGGCTTGCCAGCCATAACAGATAACCGGTCGCGGGCATGCCTTGTAATGCCGCTTGCAACGCGCCACTGCCAAGGATCAGCACCGGGATATACAAGGGCAAAATCAGCAACGCCAGCAGCAAGCCACCGCGCTTGAGCCCCACTGTGAGCGCGGCGCCCACGGCACCGAGCAAACTCAACACCGGGGTGCCGAGCAATAACGACAGCAACAACACCGGCAAGCAGGCCACCGGCAATCCCAGCATCAGCGCCAGCAATGGCGACAAAATCACCAGAGCCAGCCCGGAAAACGCCCAGTGTGCCAGTACCTTGGCCAACACCAGTAGTGGCAAAGGGTGCGACGAAAGGACCCACTGCTCCAGTGATCCGTCTTCGAAATCACTGCGAAAAAGCCCGTCCAGCGAGAGCAGAACCGATAACAGCGCGGCCACCCAGAGCAAACCAGGGGACAAGGTTTGCAACAATTGAGTCTCGGGGCCAACGGCCAACGGAAACAGGGCAATCACAATCGCAAAAAACACCAACGGGTTCGCCAACTCGGCCGGACGCCGAAACAGCAAACGCGCTTCACGCGCCAGCAACGATGCAAACACACTCATACGGACCAACGCCCCAGGTCTATATCGCGATAACCGGCAGGCATTCGGGTCAACGTATGGTGAGTGGTCAACACCACCATGCCACCGCGTTCACAGTGGCGGGCCAAATGTTCTTCAAGTTGCGCAACGCCTTGTTTATCCAGTGCTGTAAACGGTTCGTCGAGAATCCACAGCGCCGGGCTGTCCAGGTGCAGGCGAGCCAGCGCTACACGCCGCTGCTGCCCGGCCGACAAGGTGTGGCAAGGCACATCTTCAAAGCCCTTGAGACCGACGGCATCCAGGGCAGCCCAAATCGCTTCGCGGCTCGCACGACGATGCAGGGCACAGAGCCAACTGAGGTTTTCTTCGGCGGTGAGCAAGTCCTTGATCCCGGCCGCATGACCGATCCAGAGCACGTTGCTGGCCAACTCCGCGCGCTGCTCACTCAAGGGCAGCCCATTGAGCCGTATCTGGCCCGTGGTCGGCTGCATCAGGCCCGCCAACAAACGCAGCAGGCTGGTTTTGCCACTGCCATTGGGGCCGCTGATTTGTAGCATGTCGCAGGGGCTCAGGCGCAATTCGAGATTTTCGAACAACAGACGCCAGTCACGCTCACAGGCGAGCGCTACGGCTTCAAGAAAAGGGCTGGTCACGTAATTGAGGCCTTCACGGTTCAAGTCGGCGCGGGCGTGGCCGTTAAAGTGATGCAGCATAAATGCATTTACGGCCTGTATAAGAGAGCTGGATCAAAGAATTGTGTTGTTTTTCAAGCCCCTTAACCAACGGGGCCGCATTATACATGCCATGTCCTACTCTAAAGAGGGCAATTTCGACAGGTTGTGACGATGAAAAGCGATATGAATATTCCCCCCATCCCACAAGCTGCGCCCAGCAACCTACGTCCCGGCGCTGTCGGTGGTGAAGTGCTCAAGCTGCTGCAACCGCTCGATGACCTGATAGGACCGGGCCAAAGCGCCCAAGCACAAGTCTTGTCTTTGAAACAAGGCGATGCGGTCTTTCAGTTGCTGCTCAAGTTGACCCTCGACAGCGGCCAGCAGACTCACGTGCAGGTCAACAGCAACCAACCTTTGCCTCTGGGCACGCTACTGTCGGTGACTCAACCCTCACCTGGCAACCTGGCGATCAGCATCCCACAAGCCTTGAGCAGCAGCGCCGCTGCCCTCACCCGCCTTGATCTGCAACAATTGCCCGTGGGCACGCTGCTGCAGGGCAAGGTACTGAGCACTCAAGCGTTGCCCCAGGCGGCCGGGCAACCTGTGGTCTATCGCTCAATCGTGACCTTGCTCAACAGCGCCTTGAGCGCCAGCACATTGACCCTCGACAGCCCGCAGCCCCTGCGCGTGAACAGTTTGCTGACCGCGCAGGTACAAGACAGCCAAACCCTGAACTTCGTACCGCTCAGTGGGCGCCAAGACCAATTGGCCATTGCCCAACAACTGGCCACCCAGCAAGCCCGCCAAGGCTCGCTCGAAGGCCTGTTGAATACCTTGCAAAATCTGCCAACCGACAGCGACAGCATGCCGGACGAACTGCGCAGTGCGATCGACAAGCTGTTGAACGGCTTGCCGACCCCCCAACAACTGAGCAACCCCAGCACGCTAAGCAGTAGTCTGCTTAACAGTGGCGCGTTTCTGGAAGCAAAACTGCTCGGCGGACAATTGCAAGCCTTGGCCCCGGACATGAAAGCCTCCCTGCTGCGCCTGATTGCGCACATCCTGCCCGGTGTTCCGGGCAACGCCACGTTCAACCCTGGGGTTGCCGCCAGCATTCAGGCGCAGGCGTTGCCCACTTTCGTGCGCAACGCGCTGGGCATGCTCGGCCAGGTCAGCGCCAAGCCTCAACCGGGCGGTTTCCCCCTGCCGCCGCGCCTGCTGCAAAGTGGCGATGCTGAAAACAGCCTGGAACACCTGCTCAAACTCGCCGCTGCCGCCATTTCGCGCCTGCAAAGCCATCAACTGGCGAGCCTGGAGCAAAGCGGGCGCACCGCAGACGGTAATCTGCTGACCACCTGGCAGCTGGAAATCCCTATGCGCAACGCCCACGACATCGTGCCGCTGCAGGTCAAATTCCAGCGCGAAGAGCCGCCCGAGCAAGGGCCGGAAGACAAACGTGAACACCGCGAAACCAAGGATCAACTGTGGCGCGTCGAACTGGCTTTCGACCTGACGCCCTTGGGGCCGCTGCATGTGCAGGCGCAATTGATTCGTGGCAACCTGTCCGGGCAATTGTGGGCGCAACGCAGCGACACGGCCGAACTGATCGCCAGCCAACTGGGCGTGCTGCGTCAGCGCTTGAATGATGCAGGCCTGAGCGTCACCGACCTCGACTGTCACCAAGGCACACCGCCCGACAGCGGCCCTGCCAAACTTGAACAACGTTGGGTCGACGACACCGCATGAGCACACCTTGGGAACCGCGTCAGGCAATTGCCCTCAAATACGACGGTAAACAGGCCCCCACCCTGACGGCCAAAGGCGATGACGCACTGGCTGAAGCCATCCTTAAACTGGCCCGAGAGTACGAAGTGCCTATTTATGAGAATGCCGAACTGGTCAGGTTATTGGCACGCATGGAATTGGGCGACAGCATCCCGCAGGAGCTGTACCGCACACTGGCCGAGATTATTGCCTTTGCCTGGCAGCTCAAAGGCAAGTTCCCAGAGGGCTTTGACCCGGATGCGGAGCCGGTGGAGCGTGATATTACGCCGCGCTAGACACCGTGGGAGCTGCCCTTACCCTGACACCTGCAACAACTCGGCCGTTTGGTGGAGTTGTATCCCAATTGGCCTGATCAGCGTTTTGCGCTGTACGCCTTCTACCCGTCGCGCCATTTACCGGCAGCCAAAGCGCGGGCGTTTTTGGAGTTTGTGGCAGGTTTGTGTTGAAACATGAGGCGCGCAAACAGGCGTCCTATCTTTCTACCCACCTCTAATACGACTGAATGCGTCCTGGAGTGCCACAGGGAGATCAGCCTTGTTAATACCGGGCACGCGACCCGCGTTGATATTTCGGGCAAATAACAATCGACTGGGTGCGGCCATGTAATGCTCTTTAAGCCGAAGCAATGAACCGGCATTAGCAAGAGAGGCACGAGGATGCAGCCCTGATAAAACCGCCAGGTCTTGCAACGGTAATTGACGTGCGCTCAATGCCTGCAACGAGGCAGGCCCCACACCTGCCAGCACAGGTTCGACAGGGGCTAGCAACGCAGGCGCAGTGGACGTCACGCTCGGTGAACGCACGACTCGCGGATCGTAAAGGATCGTTGCAATACTGTTGAGGGCCTGAGCTTCGTCTTCGTTAATCAAAAGGCCCAGATTGGGCCGCGAAGCAGCGTCACGAGGGTCCACAAAGGAAAAACCAGGTGTGGAACGCGCAACGCTTATAGAACGACGCAGGCTGAAGTGCCCAGTTGAATCGGTTTTATTCACCGGGTCCCCCGTGCAGTACGCATAAGCATTCAACCCACCGCTGCCAAACGGGCTGAGGCTGTCCGGGCTGTTGAAACGCATCAGTACGGGGTTAAGCGCCCTGTAACCATTGCCCAAAAGATAGTGCCCAGTGAGCTCATCCACGCGCTCGCCGTTAAAGCCAAGCACACTTGCGTTGACGTCATCAGGCGCCCGATAACCATAGGCTGAATAGGTCATCAAGCCCATCGTATGGCCATTGAGTACACAGAGAACCGAAAACTGAGCATCAGTGCTCAGCAACGAAAAAACCGACCCCTGCCCTTGTGCCAGTAAATAGCTGCCTTGCTGAAAGATTCGTCGCCAAACCAAACCCTGGCTCAGGCTTGTCATTCGATCATTGCAATAAAAGAACCCAGACTTAGCCCGCGACGTGGGCGCTACTGAGATCAAACGGTCCAAAGGATCGTAGTGATAAACCACCGCTGCGGCATCAACATGGGCGCGCATTAGGACTGCCTCGAACAGAGTTCTTATAAGTCTCCAATGTCAACACTCACCCGAAGGCTGTCTACCTGCTACTTCTACCAGTAGACAATTGATGCAAACCTAGGCGCACAAAAATGCGGTCAGTGACTGGCGCTCTAGCCCTTGTGCATCTTGCACAGTCTGGGTCAGTTCGTCTTGGCCTGATGAGCGTTTTGCGCTGTACGCCTTCTCCCCGTCACGGTCAGCGCTCATGACCTAACTTCAGGTACAAGCTCGCTGCAGGTTGCGCGGGGCACTTATGCCCTGACGTACCTATCAGTTCTGCCAGTAGACAACGCCCTCTATACAACCGACCCTACGAACGTTGAACGACCTGAGACGAGCACAGCCATGGCCTCTGTTTATAGTTATGATCCGCTGAATCGATTGAAGAGTTGCTTGTTGGATAGCCAGCCTATTGGGCAGCGTTTTTATTGCGCTGACAAACTCGCCACCGAAGTTCAAGGAACGACTACATACTCACTGTTGCAAAACGATAAACATCGCTTGGCCCAATACTGCCAACGCGGTGTCGATTATGAAGTCAGCCTATTAGCAACCGACTTTCAAGCTTCAGTCACTCAAGTAATCAACCGCTCACAACGCAGCACGTTCGCTTACAGCCTGTATGGTCACCCATCTGGGCAAAGTGGGCTGGCCAGCTTATTAGGATTTAATGGCGAGCGTTACGAGCCGCTCACCGGGCATTATTTATTAGGCAATGGTCTTCGGGCGTTCAATCCCGTCCTCATGAGGTTCAACAGCCCTGACCCCATGAGTCCGTTTGAGGAGGGCGGAATAAATGCTTATGCCTATTGTAAAAACGACCCCGTCAATTGGAATGATCCTTCGGGCAATATCCCAGTCAAATCATTGAAGAAGGCGATAGGGACATCAACATCTACACTGTCCAATACAACCCCGACAACAAGCGCAGCGAAGCGTGCCGCCCATAACCTCAGAATGAAAAACGATGCAAAAAAAAGAGCTAATGAATACGCCAAGGCCCTCACAGCCCAAGAGCAAGGGCTTTTTGAAGGCCGTCTTGTAGTGCATCAAACACCACTCGATACAACCGCCATGATCAATAAAGCTTATCGGACTGCTCAAGCCGAATACAAATTTAAAACATTGCCCTCAGTCAACATGACACCCGTTTACTACTCATGGCCCGGCCAGTTGGACGCCGTTAGTACCGCAGTATTTGACGTAACACACCTCTACTTGAGAAACAAACTAAGTGCACTACTGAGCACACCTTATAACTTAAGAAGCGCGTCTAAAAAAAGAGAAATCGACGTCATCCATCAAAGCGTTTATAGAAACAGAAGAAGCCGATTAATTTATATCTACAGAGCACTCAGCACTATCAGGAACCCTTGATATGGATGAGCACTCAACTTCAACCTTTGTGCATCTTGCTCATCAATTCAGCCTCGGCCTGGGTCAGCCCGCACGACTGGGTCAGTTCGTCGACGCTGGCCCCCATGCCCACTAACCGCGCCGCCTGATCAAACGACAGGCTGGTCGGGTCGCGCTGTTCCAGGCGGGTCAGTTTTTCAGGCAAGGGCGCAACGACCGAGCGCATTTCATGCAGCTCTTCGCCCATTTGCACATTGCCGTTCTGGTAGGTGTCCAGGCGGCGACCGAGTTCTTTGAGGCGGCGATCGCGCTGTGCATCGGCCGCAGCCTGCTGCGCCGCCAACACGCGCTGTTTGCGCACGTAGGTCACGAACACATACACACTGGCTGCCCACAGCAGCCCCAGCACGATGACCGCCACCTCAAGGATCAATCAGATATTCTCCAGGTCCGACCATTCTTCTTCGGTCATCATTTTGTCCAGTTCAACCAGAATCAGCAGTTCGCCGTTCTTGTTGCATACGCCCTGGATAAACTTGGCCGACTCGTCGTTGCCCACGTTGGGGGCCGTTTCGATTTCAGACTGGCGCAGGTAAACCACTTCCGCCACGCTGTCGACCAGAATACCGACCACTTGCTTGTCGGCTTCGATGATGACGATACGTGAGTTGTCGCTAATATCGGCAGGGTTCAAGCCAAAACGCTGACGGGTGTCGATAACCGTCACCACGTTGCCGCGCAGGTTGATGATGCCCAGCACATACGCGGGTGCACCCGGTACCGGGGCAATTTCGGTGTAGCGCAGCACTTCCTGCACTTGCATCACGTTGATGCCGTAGGTCTCGTTGTCCAGCTTGAAGGTGACCCATTGCAGGATCGGATCTTCGGAACCCTGTGCGGCTGATTGCTTCATTCCCCAAACCCCTGACTAAAAACCATAACGGTGTGTGCTGTCTAACCGCGCTCAAGGCCGGTCGCTTATGTGCCTGCTTTATCGGCGGCTATGTGTCTGGCGCCACCACGGGTGATCAATTGCGCCAATTCGGCTACGTCCAGCAATGCACACATGTGCTCGATCACGGTCCCCGCGAGCCACGGACGTTGCCCGCGCTGGGAACGCCATTTGATCTGGTTAGGGTCCAGGCGTAACGAGCGACTGACCTGATGCACTGCCAGCCCCCACTCATAACCCTGAACCGAGATGACGTATTGCAACCCTTCACGAAAATCGTCGCGGTAGCGGTCTGGCATCACCCAACGGGCCGTGTCGAGTACGTTGAGCTTGCCACTCTGGCTTGGCAGTATCCCCAAAAACCATTCAGGCTGGCCAAACAACGGGGTCAATTCACGGCCTTGCAGCGAGTAAATCGAGCCCAGGCATACCAGCGGCACCGCCAGGGTCAGCCCGGCAACGTCGAACAACAAGCACTCGAACGGTTCGCTCGCCCACGCGGGGCGCCCGTTTTCCTGAACCGGCAGGCGCGTGCCCGGCGCACTCGCACGATGAACCTCAACCGCAGGTTGCACCCACAACTCGGCGGTCGGAATCACCGCTGACAGTTCCAGTGGCACCGCCAGTTCTACCGGGGCTGCACGGGCATCACGCACCTGCTCTTCGAGCACGGCAGCGGCGAAATCCTCCAGCGCATCAAGTTCGGGCTCAGCCAGCGCCACGTCATCCAGCACCTCTTGCGTGGCATCAAACAGCAAGGTGTCCAGGTAAGACTGCAACGCCACTTGCGGGCTTGTAGACAGCGCGACCGGTTGCTTCATAAGGTGCCCCACTCAACGCTGAGGCGACAAAAACCTGTCAGGGTTCTGGGCCGCTCAACAGAGATACTTGGATGCCCGCCCATCTCACACCGCCTGCGGCGAAAGTTGCTGGGTCAACATATGTTTAAGCAAGGCGCGATACGCAATCGTGCCACGGCTTTTGTTGTCGAACTGCGAAGGTGTAAGCCCTGCCCGGCTGGCATCACGCAAGCGCGTGTCGACCGGAATAAAGCCCTGCCACAGCGTTTGGGGGTGCGAATCGCGCAATACCCGCAAGGTGCTCATCGAGGCCTGGGTACGGCGATCGAACAAGGTCGGCACGATGCAAAACGGCAACGCCTGCTGGCGCGAACGGTTGATCATCGCCAGTGTATTGACCATGCGCTCCAGCCCCATCAGCGCCAGATGTTCGGTTTGCACCGGGATCACCAACTGCTGGCTGGCCGCCAAAGCATTGACCATCAGCACGCCGAGCAACGGCGGGCTGTCGATGATCGCGTAGTCGTAGTCTTGCCACAGTTGAGCCAGGGCACGGGCGATCACCAGCCCCAAACCACTTTGCCCCGGCGATTGGCGCTCCAGGGTGGCCAACGCCGTGCTGGCCGGCAACAAGGCAATCTGCTCGTTGCTGGTGGGCAACAGCAATTGCGCGGTCAGGCCTTGCGGCACCTGGCCCTTGTGCAAAAAAAGGTCGTAATTGCTGTGTTCAAGGGCGTCCGGGTCATAACCGAAATAACTGGTCATGGAACCGTGCGGGTCGAGATCGACCACAACCACGCGCTTGCCCGCCTCAGCCAGCAAACCGGCCAGAGCGATGGATGTGGTGGTCTTGCCGACTCCACCTTTTTGATTAGCTACTGCCCAGACTCTCATTCAGTTGTTCCTCCCGGCTGCACTTTGCCGGCCGAGAATTGACATGCACTTATAGGGACGGTGACGGGGAATTGACACCATTCCCACGAACCAGCGGCGTTGTATACGGCGGTGCAGTTTGTGTGCCAGCCCGCTTCAGGGTTGCGTCCGCTGTTGCCTTGGCGGTACCACTGCCCGTCAGGCTGCGACGCACTTGCAGGTTGCGAGACACCACCAAAACCACTCGACGATTGAGCGCACGCCCCTCGGGCGTGGCGTTATTGGCCACCGGCTGAAACTCGGCGTACCCCACCGACGCCATGCGCGCAGGGTCCACACCTTGCATCGCCAGCATGCGCACAATACTGGCCGAACGCGCCGAGGACAGCTCCCAGTTGGTGGGATATTGCACCGTACGGATCGGCAAATTGTCAGTGAAGCCTTCGACGTGGATCGGATTGTCATAAGGCTTGAGGATCGCCGCCACCTTATCGATGATGCTGAACGCCAAATCGCTGGGCATCGCATCGCCGCTGCCAAACAGCAAGCTGGAATTGAGTTCGATCTCGACCCACAACTCGTTGCCGCTCACGGTCATCTGGCGGGAGGCAATCAAATCGCCAAAGCTTTGGGTAATGTCATTGGCAATGGTTTTAAGCGGGTCATCCGGAATCTGCCCCAAACCGGCATCGGTAGGCTCACTGTCTTTGACCAGAGGCTCGGCCGGCTTGCTGGTCAACGGCCGCTCCTCGCCTATCGGAATGGGTTTGATGCTGCGTTCGCTGTCATTGAACACCCCGAGCAGCGCCTGGGAAACCACCTTGTATTTGCCCTCGTTGATTGACGAAATCGAGTACATGACCACAAAAAAGGCAAACAGCAAGGTGATGAAGTCCGCGTAGGACACCAGCCAGCGTTCGTGATTGACATGCTCTTCGACAGCGCGACGGCGACGGCTCATGGTTATCCCGTAAAACCTTGAAGCTTGAGCTCAATGGCCCGCGGGTTCTCGCCTTCGGCAATGGAGAGGATGCCTTCGAGCAACATCTCGCGGTACAGCGATTGGCGCATGGCGATGCCCTTGAGTTTGCTGGCAATCGGCAGCAACACCAGGTTGGCACTGGCCACCCCATAAATGGTCGCCACAAAAGCCACGGCAATCCCGCTGCCCAACTGGCTGGGGTCTGCCAGATTGCCCATCACATGGATCAAGCCCATGACGGCGCCAATGATGCCGATGGTCGGCGCATAGCCGCCCATGCATTCAAAGACTTTGGCAGCCTCGATGTCGCGGCTTTCCTGGGTCATGTAATCGACCTCCAGCACGCTGCGAATGGCTTCGGGCTCAACCCCGTCGACCAGCAACTGCAAGCCTTTGCGCGCATAACTGTCGGGTTCGGCGTCGGCCACCCCTTCCAGCCCGAGCAAGCCTTCCTTGCGCGCCGTGAGGCTCCAGTTGACGACCCGATTGACGCCGCCGGCCATGTCGATGTGCGGCGGAAACACAATCCAGCCCACGGTCTGTATGGCGCGTTTGAAGGCGCTCATGGGCGACTGCAACAAAGCCGCGCCAAGGGTGCCACCGAGTACGATCAGCGCTGCCGGACCGTTGGCCAGGGCGCCAAAATGCCCGCCTTCGAGGTAGTTGCCGCCAATAATCGCGACAAAGGCCATGATGATTCCGATCAGGCTCAGGACGTCCATTAATGACAGGCCTCGATCAGATGCCGCCCCATGTCGTCGAGGCTGTACACCGCATCCGCCAGGCCGGCTTTCACGATAGCCATGGGCATGCCGTAAATCACACAGCTCGCTTCGTCTTGCGCCCACACCTGACTGCCGCCCTGTTTGAGCAGGCGTGCGCCCTCGCGGCCGTCCGCGCCCATACCGGTCAAAACCACCGCCAAAACTTTGTCACCATAAGCCTTGGCCGCAGAGCCAAAGGTAATGTCGACACACGGCTTGTAGTTCAGACGCTCATCACCGGGCAGGATTCTGACCGTGCCACGGCCGTCGATCATCATTTGCTTGCCGCCAGGTGCCAGCAAGGCCAGACCTGGTCGCAAGGTGTCACCGTCTTCAGCTTCCTTGACGCTGATGCGGCACAGCTTGTCCAGGCGCTCGGCAAAAGCCTTGGTGAACGCCGCCGGCATGTGTTGCACCAGCACGATGGGGGCCGGAAAGTTGCCCGGCAATTGAGTCAATACCCGCTGCAACGCCACCGGGCCACCGGTCGAAGTGCCAATGGCCAGCAGCTTGTAGGATTTGCGTTTTGGCGCCGGCGAATGCGGCACTGGCGCCGGTGCCGCGCGACTGGCAATCGGTGGGGTCCGCGCGGGAGCGGGCGCCGCAAGCCCACCGAGTGCCGGACGGCTGACCGGCGCAGGGGTTGGAGCAGGCGCCGGAGCACTGTAGCTGGACAGGCGACGGTTACTGCGCGAAATGCTGTGTACTTTTTCGCACAGCATTTGTTTGACTTTGTCTGGGTTACGCGAGATGTCTTCGAAGTTTTTCGGCAGGAAGTCTACAGCCCCCGCATCCAGTGCATCGAGTGTTACCCGGGCACCTTCGTGGGTCAGCGAGGAAAACATCAACACCGGCGTCGGACAGCGCTGCATGATGTGACGCACAGCGGTGATGCCGTCCATCAACGGCATTTCATAGTCCATGGTGATCACGTCAGGCTTGAGCAGCAGCGCCTGATCAATGGCTTCCTTGCCATTCGTGGCGGTGCCGATCACCTGAATCGTCGGGTCAGCGGACAGGATTTCCGAGACACGGCGGCGGAAAAATCCAGAATCGTCCACCACCAAGACCTTGACTACCATAAACACTCCGTTAGGCGGCTTGGGGCACCCGCGCCCCGCGCAACCAGAATCAAATACGCCGTGAGGCGTAGTGCTTGAGCATGCTCGGCACATCCAGGATCAAGGCAATACGACCGTCACCGGTAATGGTGGCGCCCGACATGCCAGGCGTGCCCTGGAGCATTTTGCCCAACGGTTTGATGACCACTTCTTCCTGGCCAACCAGTTGATCGACCACAAAGCCGATGCGCTGGGTGCCCACTGACAGAATCACCACATGCCCTTCGCGCTGTTCTTCATGGACCGCCGAAGCCACCAGCCAACGCTTGAGGTAGAACAACGGCAGCGCTTTATCGCGCACGATCACCACTTCCTGGCCATCGACCACGTTGGTGCGCGACAGGTCGAGGTGGAAGATTTCGTTGACGTTGACCAGCGGGAACGCAAACGCCTGATTGCCCAGCATCACCATCAGCGTCGGCATGATCGCCAGGGTCAGCGGCACCTTGATCACAATCTTCGAGCCCTTGCCCAGGGTCGACTCAATGGCCAGCGAGCCGTTGAGTTGGGCGATTTTGGTTTTCACCACATCCATGCCCACACCACGGCCGGACACGTCGGAAATCTCGGTTTTGGTCGAGAAACCCGGCGCGAAAATCAGGTTGTAGCAATCGTTCTCGCTCAAGCGGTCGGCTGCGTCTTTGTCCATCAGGCCTTTTTTCACGGCAATGGCACGCAGCACATTGGCATCCATGCCTTTGCCGTCATCCGAGATCGACAGCAGAATGTGGTCGCCTTCCTGCTCGGCCGACAGAATCACCCGCCCACAGCGGTGCTTGCCGGCCGCTTCGCGCTCTTCCGGGGTTTCACAACCATGGTCGACCGCATTACGCACCAAGTGCACCAACGGATCGGCCAGCGCCTCGACCAGATTTTTATCAAGATCGGTTTCTTCGCCCACCAGCTCCAGGCTGATTTCTTTTTTCAGTTGGCGCGCCAAATCGCGAACCAGACGCGGGAAACGACCGAAGACTTTCTTGATCGGTTGCATCCGCGTCTTCATTACCGAGGTTTGCAAGTCAGCCGTGACCACATCCAGATTTGACAGGGCCTTGGCCATGGCTTCGTCGTGGCTGTTGAGGCCCAGACGCACCAGACGGTTACGCACCAGCACCAGCTCGCCCACCATGTTCATGATTTCGTCGAGCCGTGCGGTGTCGACCCGCACGGTGGTTTCGGCCTCGGAGGCGGTCGGTTTTTCCGCAGGAGGCGCCGTTGCACGGGCTGGCGCAGAATGCGGTGCGCCAACGCTGGCGTCGGGCTTTTTCGCGACCAACGTGGCAGCAGACGCTGGCGCCGAGGCTACCGCTGCCACTACAGCCGGACTTTGGGCCGAGAACTTGCCTTTGCCGTGCAGCTCGTCGAGCAGCGCTTCAAATTCGTGATCACTGATGTGGTCCGGGTGCGTCTGCGGGGCCAGTTCCGTCGGACCGGCAGCCACTTCCACCGGCGCTGGCGCAGTGGCTACGGCATCCAGGGCATCGGCACTGAACGAGCCCTTGCCGTGCAACTGATCGAGCAATGCTTCAAATTCGTCGTCAGTGATTTCATTGCTGGCGGCCATCGGCTCAGCGGGTGAAACACTGGGCGCGGTACGGGAAACCGCATCCGGGGAGAAACGCCCCTTGCCATGCAACTGATCCAGCAATGACTCGAACTCGGCATCGCTGATTTCGTCATTGAGCGAGGCGACTTCAGTGGCCTGGGCCACTTCTGCTGCGTCGGCCTTGACCGCATTCAGCGAGTCGAGCAGCAGCTCAAATTCGTTGTCGGTAATATCGACGATGTCGGTGTTTGGTGTGGCCGTCACTGGCGCAGCGACTGGCTCGGATGCAGCAGACGCTGTAGCCGGGGCCTGCGTTGCAGCGGGCTCGGCCAGTCGCGCCAGCGCCGCCAACAGCTCTGGAGTGGCCGCGGTGATCGGGCTGCGTTCGCGCACTTGCGCAAACATGGCGTTGACCGCGTCCAGCGCCTCAAGCACCACGTCCATCAGATCCGAGTCGACGCCGCGCTCACCCTTGCGCAAGATGTCGAAGACATTTTCGGCAATGTGGCAGCACTCGACCAGCTCATTGAGCTGCAGAAAGCCGGCGCCCCCTTTTACAGTGTGAAAACCGCGAAAAATAGCATTGAGCAAGTCAGCATCATCCGGTCGGCTTTCTAGCTCGACCAGTTGTTCGGACAGCAACTCTAAAATTTCGCCGGCTTCAACCAGAAAATCCTGAAGGATTTCTTCATCGGCGCCGAAGCTCATGTACGTGCTCCTTGAAGTAGGGACTTTCAGCGCCGGACAACTGCGCCCGCACGCCTACTCAAGACCTAGAAACCTAAACTGGACAACAAATCGTCAACATCATCCTGGCCGGATACGACGTCACTACGCTTATCGGCATGAATCTGCGGACCTTCACCCTTCGTCAGGTCTTTTTGCGAATTATTTTCCGCACGCAGCGCCTCACGGTCATGTTCGATCCCGGCGAAACGATCTACCTGGCTGGCCATCAGCACCAGTTTGAGCAAATTGCGTTCAACCTCCGTGACCAACTGCGTGACGCGCTTGATCACCTGACCGGTGAGGTCCTGATAATCCTGGGCCAGCAGAATGTCGGTCAAATTACTGGAGACAATCTGCTGCTCGGCTTCGCTTCGCGTCAAAAAACTGTCAACCCGATGTGCCAGCTCACGAAACTCTTGGGCACCGACTTCACGGCGCATGAAGCGCCCCCAGTCAGCACTCAAGGCTTTGGCTTCCTGCCCCAGGCCATTGACCAGGGGCGTACAGTTCTCCACCAGATCCATGGTTCGATTGGCGGCGGCTTCCGTCAACTTCACAACATAAGCCAAACGCTCAGTGGCATCCGTGATCTGCGACACTTCTTCAGCGCGCGGCATGGTCGGATCAATATGAAAATCGACTATGGCGCTGTGCAATTCGCGCGTCAGCTTGCCAACTTCGCGGTACAGACCGCGATCACGGGTCTGGTTCAGTTCATGAATCAATTGCACGGCGTCGCCAAACTGGCCCTTTTCGAGGCTTTCGACCAGTTCGTGAGCATGTTTTTTGAGGGTCGACTCAAACTCGCCCGTTGTTGAATCTATCTGCTGCATTGCGCCCCCCAGAGAACCGTTCAACCGATGCGTTCGAAGATCTTTTCGATCTTGTCTTTGAGTGCGATAGCGGTGAACGGCTTGACCACATAGCCGTTTACGCCGGCTTGGGCAGCTTCAATGATCTGCTCACGCTTGGCTTCGGCAGTCACCATCAGCACGGGCAAATGCTTGAGTTTGTCGTCCGCTCGCACATGGCGCAGCAGTTCAATACCGGTCATGCCAGGCATGTTCCAGTCAGTCACCAAAAAGTCGATGTGACCCAGATTGAGGATCGGAAGCGCCGTCGTGCCGTCATCCGCCTCGACCGTGTTGGTGAACCCGAGGTCACGCAACAGGTTTTTAATGATCCGCCTCATCGTTGAAAAATCATCAACGATGAGGATTTTCATATTCTTGTCCAATTCGACCTCCAAGCAGTCTTAAACGCGCCCTGTTTCTGAACGCGCCATTTCAATCAATTCGGTGCATTTAACAATCGATAACGGTGTAGCCGCTGGCAGGCCGTGATGGGTTGCGCAACGACCCCAGCCCCATAGAAGAGCAGGTCCATGGGCCCTTATCGCAGCCTGCGCCAGCGGCGACAGGATTGGCGTCGCCTCAGTGCGCTCGCCACTGGCTCAGACGCGCGCGCAATCGTGCCGCGCACTGGCTGTGCAACTGACTGACACGCGACTCGCTCACCCCCAGCACCTCACCGATTTCCTTGAGGTTGAGCTCTTCGTCGTAGTACAGCGCCAGCACCAGCCGTTCGCGCTCCGGCAACAGGCTGATGGCTTCGGCCAACGCGGCCTGAAAGCGTTCATCCTCCAGGTCTCGCGACGGCTCAAGATGAGCACTGGCGCCATCCTCATGCAGCCCTTCGTGTTCGCCGTCCTGCAACAGGTCGTCGAAACTGAACAGCCGGCTGCCCAGGGTGTCGTTCAAGATGGCGTAATAATCATCAAGGCTTAACTTAAGTTCGGCCGCAACTTCGTGATCTTTAGCGTCACACCCTGTTTTAGCTTCAATTACCCGAATGGCGTCACTGACCATGCGTGTGTTGCGGTGCACCGAACGCGGCGCCCAGTCACCCTTGCGCACCTCATCGAGCATGGCGCCACGGATGCGGATCCCCGCGTAGGTCTCAAAACTCGCACCCTTGGTGGCGTCGTATTTGCTCGACACTTCAAGCAGGCCGATCATTCCAGCCTGGATCAGATCGTCTACCTGCACGCTGGCAGGCAAACGCGCCAGCAGGTGATACGCGATGCGCTTGACCAGCGGCGCGTAGCGCTCGATCAGCTCATATTGGCTGTCACGCGACGGCTTGCTGTACATGCGATAGCCGCTGGCAGTCATTAGACCCGTCCCCTACCCGCTTGCTGTACCAAGCGCTCGACAAAGAATTCCAGATGACCCCGCGGATTGGCCGGCAACGGCCAGGTATCCACCTTCTGGGCAATGGCCTTAAACGCCAGCGAGCACTTGGAACGCGGGAAGGCTTCGTAGACCGCACGCTGCTTTTGCACAGCCTTGCGAACACATTCGTCATAGGGCACAGCGCCGACGTATTGCAGAGCCACGTCCAGAAAACGGTCAGTGACCTTGGTCAATTTGGCAAACAGGTTGCGCCCTTCCTGAGGGCTCTGGGCCATGTTCGCCAGAACCCGGAAACGGTTCATGCCGTAGTCACGGTTGAGCAGCTTGATCAAGGCATAGGCATCGGTGATCGAGGTCGGCTCATCGCACACCACGAGCAGCACTTCCTGGGCGGCGCGCACAAAACTCACCACCGATTCGCCAATCCCGGCGGCGGTGTCGATGACCAGCACATCCAGGTTATCGCTCAGATCGCTGAAGGCCTGAATCAAGCCCGCGTGTTGCGCAGGGCTCAAGTGCACCATGCTCTGGGTGCCCGAGGCCGCTGGCACGATGCGAATCCCGCCGGGGCCCAGGAGCAAGACATCACGCAGCTCGCAACGACCCTCGACCACATCGGCCAGGGTAAATTTGGGGGTCAGCCCCAGCAGGACATCGACATTCGCCAACCCGAGGTCGGCGTCCATCAACATGACGCGCCGGCCCATTTCGGCCAGCGCGATGGACAAATTGACTGACACATTCGTTTTACCGACGCCACCCTTGCCGCCGGTCACTGCGATCACCTGTACGGGATGCATGCTGCCCATGATCTTTTTTTACCTTGTCTTACTTAGACGCGGCTACAGAGACTGCTGCGTGTTCCCCAGGAACAACACCGTGCAGACCATCAATGTAGGTACATTGCAACGTAATCATCGCTACCTCAGCCAACCCGTTTGGGCGGGCTGTGGTAAATATCAGCGAACATATCGGCCATGGCTTCTTCGCTGGGCTCTTCCTGCATTTGTACACTGACGGCCCGGCTAACCAATTGGTGCCGACGCGGCAGGTGAAGATCGTCGGGAATCCTTGGACCGTCCGTGAGATACGCCACCGGCAGCGCGTGGCCGATTGCCAGGCTCAGCACCTCACCCAGACTCGCCGTTTCATCGAGCTTGGTCAGAATGCATCCCGCCAGCCCGCAGCGCTTGTAACTGAGATAAGCCGCCGCCAGCACTTGCTTCTGGCTGGTAGTGGCCAGCACCAGGTAGTTGCGCGCCTTGATCCCGCGCCCCGCGAGACTGTCAAGTTGCAGGCGCAGCGCCGGGTCGCTGGCTTGCAGGCCTGCGGTATCTACCAGCACCACGCGCTTGCGTACCAGCGGCTCAAGGGTTTGGCCCAACGACTGGCCGGGGGCCACGTGGGTCACCGGTACATTCAAAATGCGTCCCAGGGTTTTAAGCTGCTCCTGGGCGCCGATACGAAAGCTATCCATGCTCACCAATGCGATATTTTGCGCGCCATATTTGAGTACATAGCGCGCCGCCAGCTTCGCCAGCGTTGTGGTTTTGCCCATGCCTGCGGGACCGACCATCGCGATCACACCGCCCTCTTCCAGGGGCTCAAGCTGCGGGGTCGTAATCATGCGTGCCAGGTACGCCAGCAACATCCGCCAGGCCTGACGCGGTTCCTCTATCTGGGTCACTTGCGCCAACAAATCGCGCGACAACGGACCGGACAAACCGATGCGTTGCAAACGCCGCCACAAGTTAGCCTGTTCGGGCCGGGAGCCTTGCAACTGGTTCCAGGCCAGCGAGCCCAGTTGCACTTCGAGCAGCTCGCGCAAACCATTGAGCTCATTGCGCATGTTGTCGAAAGCACGCTGATCAATCGACGGCGCAGGCGCGGGCAGCGGGCGCGGCGGTTCTACCAGCGTGGGTTCAATCAACGGTTCAGCGGCCGTCAGCGGCAAGCCGGCGAACAACTGACGGCTGGCCTCGGCATCGCCCTCACCGCGCAGACTCAACTCGGCCTGGGCCGACACAATCTTCGATTGGGTCTTGCGCAGTTCTTCTTCCAGCTCAACATTCGGCACCCTGGGTGCCAGTGCGGACAACTTGTAATCCAGGGCCGCGGTCAACTCAACGCCGCCAGCGATCCGGCGATTGCCAATAATGGCGGCATCAGCCCCCAATTCGTCACGAATGAGTTTCATGGCCTGACGCATGTCTGCGGCGAAAAATCGCTTCACTTGCATAAATCAAACCCTCAGCCGTTAGGGCCAACTGTCGCAACGATCGTCACTTGCTTGTTGTCAGGAATTTCCTGGTACGCCAGCACGTGCAGGTTAGGCACCGCCAAACGGCCAAACCGCGAAAGCATCGCGCGTATCGGGCCGGCCACCAGCAAGATCACTGGATTGCCTTGCATTTCCTGACGCTGAGCCGCGTCGATCAAGGAGCGCTGGAGTTTTTCAGCCATGCTTGGCTCCAGCAAAACACCGTCTTCCTGACCTTGACCTGCCTTCTGCAAACTATTGAGCAATATTTGTTCCAACCTTGGCTCCAAGGTGATCACAGGCAGCTCAGACTCAACGCCGACAATGCTTTGCACGATGGCGCGGGACAAGCCGACCCGCACAGCGGCAACCAAAGCGGCAGTATCTTGACTCTTATGGGCATTGTTCGCGACCGCCTCGGCAATGCTGCGTATATCGCGCACCGGCACTTGCTCGGCCAGCAGCGCCTGCAAGACCTTAAGCAACTGCGACAGGCTCAATACACCCGGTACCAACTCTTCGGCCAACTTAGGTGAAGACTTGGCCAGCAGCTGCATCAATTGCTGCACTTCCTCATGGCCAATCAACTCATGGGAGTGCTTGTACAGAATTTGATTGAGGTGCGTTGCAACCACGGTACTGGCATCGACCACGGTATAGCCCAGCGATTGCGCCTGACTGCGCTGGCTGACTTCGATCCACACCGCTTCCAGGCCAAAGGCCGGGTCTTTGGCGGTAATCCCGTTGAGGGTGCCGAACACCTGCCCGGGGTTAATCGCCAGCTCGCGATCCGGGTAGATCTCGGCCTCGGCCAGAATCACGCCCATCAGGGTCAGGCGATAAGCGCTGGGCGCCAAATCGAGGTTGTCGCGGATGTGCACGGTCGGCATCAAAAAGCCCAAGTCCTGAGACAGCTTTTTACGCACCCCCTTGATCCGCGCCAGCAATTGCCCACCCTGATTGCGGTCTACCAACGGGATCAGGCGATACCCCACCTCAAGCCCGATCATGTCGATAGGCGTCACATCGTCCCAGCCCAGCTCTTTGGTTTCCTGGGCACGGGCTGGCGAAGGCAGCAGCTCTTGCTGACGCTGCACCTCTTGCAGGGCCTGCACCTTGACCACGTTTTGTTTTTTCCACATCAGGTAAGCAGCACCACCGGCAACGGCCGCCAGGCTGAGGAATGAGAAGTGCGGCATGCCCGGCACAATCCCCATCACCGCCATCAAGCCAGCCGACACCGCCAGGGCCTTGGGCGAGGCGAACATCTGGCGATTGATCTGCTTGCCCATGTCTTCGGAGCCCGAGGCACGCGTCACCATGATCGCGGCGGCAGTCGACAACAGCAGCGACGGCAATTGCGCCACCAAACCGTCACCGATGGTCAGCAAGGCGTACACCTTGCCGGCTTCGCTGAAATTCATGCCGTGCTGGAAAATACCGACGGCCATACCGCCAATCAGGTTGATGAACAGAATCAACAGACCGGCGATGGCGTCACCACGCACGAACTTACTGGCACCGTCCATCGAGCCGTAGAACTCAGCCTCTTGGGCGACTTCCTGGCGGCGCAGCTTGGCCTGGTGTTGATCGATCAAGCCTGCGTTAAGGTCGGCGTCGATTGCCATTTGCTTGCCGGGCATGGCGTCGAGGGTGAACCGTGCGCTGACCTCGGAAATACGCCCGGCACCTTTGGTCACCACCACAAAGTTGATGATCATCAAAATCGCGAACACCACGATACCGACGACGTAGTTGCCGCCGATCACCACCTCACCGAATGCCTGAATCACTTTACCGGCAGCGGCGTGACCCTCTTGACCGTGGAGCATGACCACCCGGGTCGAGGCTACGTTAAGCGCCAGGCGCATTAACGTCGCGATCAGCAGAATGGTCGGGAACACCGCGAAATCAAGCGGTCGCAGTGCGTATACGCACACCAGCAGCACCACGATCGACAGCGCGATATTGAAGGTAAAAAACACATCCAGGAGGAACGCCGGGATGGGCAGCATCATCATTGCCAGCATCACCAGCAACAACAGCGGCACGCCTAACTGCCCCTGACCCAAACCGGCCAGACCGTTGCGTGCGGTGTTGATTAACTGAGAGCGATCCAATGACATTGCGACAAACCTTTAGCAAACTTTTGACGCCAGATGCGCCCTGAAGCCTGCCACTGCAAGAAACCTTCCAACTTTGGCAAATGGCCACATCACCGGGAGGCAAACCCAAAATTTGTAGGCTCCAGCTTGCTCACGATCGTTTGATCTGCCTCTGGCGAGGCAAAAGAAGCGTGACTCAGTTCCAGCGCCATTCGCCCAGGTCAATCACCAGGCACGCACTGCTGTTGGAGCCGAAAACGACGTCTATCTTGCGGTTGGGCTCATAGCGGTCAGTGCCGCTGCCACCAATCAAAATGGCACCACACCGACCGTCACGCACATGCGGGTGCTCCTCCCATACTGGCACGCTGTCCAGCTGTAATTGGCGGATGAGTTTGTACAGGATAAAACTGCGCACACAGCGACCGTTGATGCCTTCAAAACTCAGTGATTTGCGCATAAACGACAGTATCGAATCACGCTCTTTGTAGCAGCGCGCCATGATCGCGCTGTAGTAATGCTCCCGCCCACAACTGCGCGGCACGGTGGGTAATGAGATGACGGCGAGCAGATTGGTGCCTTCGGTGCTGAACCCCACAATGTGGCGCTCTTTGAGCTGATCCAGCCAAAAAATCGCAAAGGTGCCATCCAGCGCGGGGAATTTCGGAAATAAGCCCTCAAGATCGACCTTGGCTTTTTCCTGCGTATCACTCAACACGCAGGTTTTGATAGAGCCATTGGGAATAAGGGTTAACTCGATCGACATCGCGCATCTCCATTGCCAGCACACGAACAAAATGACGCTCGTTGTCACAAGTTAAGCAGGTTTACCAAAAGCCTCTACTGTCAGAAATGACAGGCTGTCAGGACGGCTATACCTAGCAGATCTACCAGTACCCAGCGCTGCGAATGAAGTTCACCCTAGACACTCTTGCGCTATTTATAAAGAGAACGTTCATGGAGAGAGTTGCGCTGTATACCTATCATTACGACCCCCTTGACCGTCTGACCGGCACAAAGTCTGCGCGGCAGTCAGACAGCCTACGGTTTTATTGCCAAAACCGGATCACCACTGAAATCCAGGGCACCGCGCATCACTCGATCATGCAGCAGGGTAATCAAATACTGGCCCAACTGACACACGAACCTCACCAGCAAAAAGCCACCTTGTGCGTGACCGATTCGCAGCGGTCGATCCTGCATACACTCGATACTCAAGAACAGTATGCCTCTGCCTATACCGCCTATGGGCATCATCCGAAGCAAAGCGGTTTCAAACGCTTATCAGGCTATAACGGTGAACGTGCTGACGCTGTCACCGGGCATTATTTATTGGGCAATGGCTACCGAGCATTTAATCCAATCCTCATGCGCTTCAATAGCCCTGACAGCATGAGCCCTTTTGATAAAGGAGGGATTAACAGCTATGCCTACTGCCTGAACAATCCTGTCAATCTTCGCGATGACAATGGACACTTGCCATTCACATTCCTGAGCACAGTTACAGAAAGATTTAATAGACTCCTCGACACTTATTTACCCCTCAACATAACAAGCCTTGATCAGCCGCTTTCGCGAGGCCACACATTTCATGACTTTGAAGAACCAGGCCGCATGTTTGGAAGAAGAAGATATGACAGCAATAACAAAGAAGTCTATTCACTAATATTAGATTACAACCCCCAAACCCGTATTGCCACGATACATGAAACAGGTAAACCTTCGCGATTCATGCTCGTCAGCGAGACCATTGAGCCCCTTTCACTGCAACAGCAGGCCTACAGCAAAACCCTTGGCCCTATACTGAACCACCCCGAAACCCTAAGGCATGTAAAAAACATCAAGGACCTTTCATCCCTTAACCAGATGAATTATCTAAAAGCGCGCGCATCATTTGATCACCAACTTACGAGTGCCGGTGTAAATGGCTCACTTCGCGCTCGGCACCTGCGGGGCTTCAATGCTCAAGTCAGCTCAGGAAACATACGCGGCGTTCTAGCCAACTCTGAACGGGCAAATCTGACTTATTGGTAACGACACACCAAAATCCGGACGCGCACGATTTATTTCACATGATTATGGTATTAGAGCATGGAGTTATTATGAGGATGTGTATAAGCGCGCCGGAATTTACTGCTTGATCATCAGCCGTTTCATGCGCCTCACACGCAACTGAACAAGCACATCGACGGCAGCCCACCTACAAGGCGCTATGCAGGCCATGGATCACCTTGAGTTCCAAAGGCTCATGGGCACAAGGGTTAACTCGATCGACACGCGCATTTCAATTGCCAGCACACGAACAAAATGATGCCCGTTGTCACACGTTAAGCAGGTTTACCAAAAGCCTCTACCGTCAGAAATGACAGGCTGTCAGGACGGCTATACCTAGCAGATCTACCAGTACCCAGCGCGGCGAATGAAGTTCACCCTAGGTGCTCTTGCGCTGTTTACAAAGAGAAGGTTCATGGAGAGAGTTGCGCTGTATACCTATCATTACGACCCCCTTGACCGTCTGACCGGCACAAAGTCTGCGCGGCAGTCAGACAGCCTACGGTTTTATTGCCAAAACCGGATCACCACAGAAATCCAAGGCGACGCGCAGTACTCGATCATGCAGCATGGCGATCAATTACTGGCCCAACAGACACGCCAAGCCAATCAATACACCAGCAGCTTGCTTGCCACCGATTTACAACGTTCTGTCTTGCAGACGACAAACGGAGCAGAACAACAGACCATCGCCTATTCACCGTTTGGTCATCATGCGAACGAACACACATACACCCACTTGTTAGGCTTTAATGGCGAACGAGCCGACTCTGTCACCGGGCATTATTTATTGGGCAATGGTTACCGGACGTTTAATCCAGTATTGATGCGTTTTAATAGTCCGGACAGTTGGAGCCCATTTGGTAAGGGAGGGATCAATCGCTACAGCTACTGCCTGAATAACCCGGTTAATTATCGAGATCCTTCAGGACACTTCTTTGCTCACGTGAGTGATTTTTTTGCTTTAGGGGGCATTTCTGCATCGATTGGAGGCATCGTCATTGCTATAAGCAGCCCTGCCCGCACAAGCGGCTCTGCGATTGTCGCTTATGCCGCCGGCGCGCTTGGAATACTGCATGGGGCAGTGGCAGCCAGCGCACCGGGAACAGCAATTGGAGCGGTAATGGCCACCAGCAGCGCAAGCCTTGGAGCTGTCGCCATGAAGAAGGGGATCAGTGCGCACCGCTCTGCCAGCCAAGGGCTCTCTAATCGAGGCTCTCTGAACTCCTTGGACGCCATGGAAAATGCCCTGACTCAATCAGCCAGATTTACACCTAACCGCACGATAGAGGCCCACCGGACTATCATCTGATTGACTTTCAATCATCGCCTCCAGACTTTGAAACCTTGCCCCTTGCAATGCAGCGTGATCCGCGGGAATTAGCACCCGAGTACACGCCTCTAAGCCAGGCGCACGAACGGACAACGCCACAACGAGTGACAGTTAAAATAAGCCACCTGCCTGAGGTCCACAGACAAAACAGCGTGGCGAAGAAGGTCGAGGGCATCAGAGAGACCGGCGTCTAACTCACCCGCTGATCGTGCGTTTCACTCATCCCGCCGCAAATCCGGCGGGATGGGCACCTCTTTGAGCGGATCAGGCCGTTTGCCCTTGCCGGCTTGGTACTGGCGGATCTGGTACACGTATGCCAGGACTTGCGCCACAGCCAGGTACAAGCCCGCCGGGATTTCCTGCTCAAGCTCAGTCGAGTGGTAGATCGAACGCGCCAGCGCCGGGGACTCCAGCAGCAGGATGTTGTGTTTGGCGCCGATTTCTCGAATTTTCAGCGCCAAAAAGTCGCTGCCCTTGGCCAGCAACATCGGCGCCCCGCCCTTCTCCGGGTCGTATTTGAGGGCCACGGCGTAGTGCGTCGGGTTGGTGATGATGACGTCCGCGTCCGGGATGGCGCTCATCATGCGGCGCTGGGACATTTCGCGCTGCACTTGGCGAATGCGCTGTTTAACCTCGGGTCGACCCTCCTGATCTTTGTGTTCGTCGCGGATTTCCTGCTTGGTCATCAACAGTTTTTTGTGGCTCTCCCACAGTTGCACTGGCACATCGACGGCGGCGATCAGGATCAAGCCGCAGGCCATCCACAAAGCGCTCCAGCCCACCACTTGCAGGCTGTGGATCACCGCCAGTTCCAGGGGCTCGTGGGCGATGCGCAGCAGATCGTCGATGTCGGATTTCAACACCAGCAACGCCACGATCAGGATGATGAAAAACTTGGCCAGCGCCTTGAGCAGTTCAACCAGCGCCTTGGCCGAGAACATGCGCTTGATCCCGGCCGCCGGGTTCATGCGGCTGAATTTTGGCGCCAGGCTGCCCGCGGCAAACAGCCAGCCACCCAGTGAAACAGGACCGATGAGTGCGGCAATTAATAAGGTGACAAGCACCGGTTGCACGGCGATCAGGGCGACTTTGCCCGAGTGCAGTAAAAACGCGCCCATGGAGTCGGTGTTAAGCAGGGTTTCGCGGCTGATGCTGAAGTTGTAGCGCATCAACTCCATCATGTCTTCGGCCAGGGCACCGCCAAAAATCAGTAGCCCGGCTGAGCCCGCCAGCATGATGGCCAAGGTGTTGAGTTCTTTAGAGCGGGCGATTTCGCCCTTTTCCCTGGAGTCTTTTTTTCGTTTCTCCGTGGGGTCTTCTGTTTTATCGGCACCGCTCTCGCTTTCTGCCATGGCTATTTTGCCTGTGCCAGTTCACGTAAAAACTGCAAGGCCTCGGAGGCCAGCGGTTGATACTGGTTGAGAATATCTGCCATGCCGATCCACAGAATCACCATGCCCAGCACCAAGGTCAGCGGAAAACCAATGGCAAAGATGTTCAGTTGCGGCGCAGCGCGGGTCATCACCCCAAAGGCAATGTTGACCACCAGCAAGGCGGTGATTGCGGGCAGCACCAGCAACAGGGCCGCGCCCAGGACCCAGCCCAATTTGTTGGCGATTTCCCAATAGTGCTGGGTCAGCAGCCCGCCACCGACCGGCAAGGTGGTGAAGCTCTCGGTGAGCACTTCAAACACCACCAGATGCCCGTTCATGGACAGGAACAGCAGGCTCACGAGCATGGTAAAAAATTGCCCGATGACCGCTACGTTGACCCCGTTAGCCGGATCGACCATGGACGCGAAGCCCATGCCCATCTGGATCGCGACGATTTGCCCGGCCACCACGAACGCCTGGAAAAACAGCTGCAATGAAAACCCGAGCAATGCGCCAATGATGATTTGCTCGGCAATCAGCATCAGCCCGCTGAGGTCCAGCGGGTTGACCGTGGGCAACGGCGGCAGGCTGGGCAGGATCGCCAGGGTGATCGCCAACGACAGAAACAGCTTGATGCGCTTGGGCACCAGGGTCGTACCGATGATCGGCATGGTGGTCAGCAGTGCGCCCACCCGGAAAAGCGGCAGCATAAAGCTGGCGACCCAGGTACTGATCTGCGCGTCCGTCAGGGCCAGCAGCGACATTTAGCCGATCAACTGCGGAATGCTGCCGTACAACTGCAGGATGTATTCCATAAAGGTTTGCACCAACCACGGCCCGGCCACGATCAAGGTGATCAGCATCACCAACAACCGCGGTAAAAAGCTCAGGGTCTGTTCGTTGATTTGAGTGGCCGCCTGAAACATGGCCACCAACAAACCCACCAGCAAACTGGGGATCACCAGCACCGCAACCATCATCGTGGTCAGCCACAACGCACTGCGAAACAGGTCAACCGCGACTTCTGGGGTCATGGGCTCAGACTCCGCCGAAACTGCTGGCCAGGGTGCCGATAATCAGCGCCCAA
Source organism: Pseudomonas sp. NPDC096917 (assembly GCF_044762555.1). NCBI lineage: Bacteria > Pseudomonadati > Pseudomonadota > Gammaproteobacteria > Pseudomonadales > Pseudomonadaceae > Pseudomonas > Pseudomonas sp. NPDC096917. Next base: position 162,442 of record NZ_JBIWEO010000004.1, read on the forward strand.
CCATCGACCAATACAAACAGCATGATTTTGAACGGCAACGAGATGATCAGCGGCGAAAGCATCATCATGCCCATGGCCATCAGCACACTGGCCACGACCAGGTCGATGATCAGGAACGGGATGAAGATTATAAAGCCGATCTGGAACGCGGTTTTAAGCTCGGACGTGACAAACGCGGGCACCAGAATGGTCAAGGGGGCGGCGTCCGGTGTGGCGATGTCGGTGCGTTTGGACAGACGCATGAACAGCTCAAGGTCGCTGGTGCGGGTCTGCGCCAGCATAAAGTCCTTGATCGGGCCTTCGGCTTTGAGAATCGCGTCCTGAGCCGTGAGTTTTTCCGCGAGGTACGGCTGCAAAGCGTTTTGGTTAACCTTGTCGAACACTGGCGCCATGATGAACATCGTCAAGAACAGCGCCATGCCGGTCAGGATCTGGTTGGACGGGGTTTGTTGCAGCCCCAGCGCCTGACGCAAGATCGAGAACACGATGATGATCCGTGTAAAGCTGGTCATCAGCATCACGAACGCCGGGATAAAGCTCAGGGCGGTCATGATCAGCAAAATTTGCAGGCTGACCGAATACTCTTGCTGGCCGTTGGCCCCAGTGCCCAGGGTGATCGCCGGAATCGACAGCGGGTCAGCCCCGAATGCGACCGGTGCGAGCAACGCCAACAACAGCGCGACGACTAAACGCATTACGGCTTGTCCTTTTGCTGACCGAGTATTTCCATCAATCGCTTGGCGAACTCCGGGCTGGCCGGCTGAGCGTTGCCCGGCACCGAGACAGGCTCTTTGAGCACGTGCAGCGGGGTAATACGGCCCGGTGTAAGACCGAGCAGGATTTGCTCATTGCCCACTTGCACCAGCACCAACCGGTCACGCGTGCCCAGTGCGCGTGAGCCGATCAACTCAATGACCTGCCCTTGCCGCGGCCCGGTTTGCTGAACGCGGCGCAGCAGCCAGGCCAAGGCAAAGATCAACCCCAGCACCAACAACAAACCCAGCACCAGTTGCGTCAACTGCCCACCCAAACTGCTGCCGGCCACCGGCGCGGTGGCTACGCTGGCCAGCGGCTCTGCCGCCAGCACGCTCAGGGGTAACGCCAGTAAACCGCCGAGAACCCGTTTCATTTAGCGAAGCTTCTTGATGCGTTCGCTTGGGCTGATCACGTCGGTCAGACGGATGCCAAACTTTTCGTTGACCACAACCACTTCACCATGGGCAATCAAGGTGCCGTTGACCAGTACGTCCAGCGGTTCACCGGCCAGACGATCCAGCTCGATCACCGAGCCCTGGTTGAGTTGCAGCAGGTTGCGAATGTTGATGTCGGTGCTGCCCACTTCCATGGAGATCGACACCGGAATATCCAGAATCACGTCCAGGTTGGGACCGTCCAGCGAGACCGGGTCGTTATTGCGCGGCACGCTGCCGAACTCTTCCATCGCCAAACGATTGGAGGCCGGTTTTTTGGCAGCATCGGCGGCCAGCAGTGCGTCGATATCGGCCTGGCCCACATCGCCGGTTTCTTCCAGCGCTGCCGCCCATTCATCAGCCAGCGCCTGGTCAGCAGCAGTTGTATCGTGTTCGTTAGCCATCAGGTGTCCTCGGCGAGCAGTGAATCATTAGCACAGCAAATTCGGGTGGCCCGGCGCTTAGCGCCGAACGATGGGCTCAACCACTTGCAAGGCAAGGTTGCCTTTGTGCGAGCCCAGCTTGACTTTGAAGGCGGGTACGCCATTGGCGCGCATCACCAACTCGTCCTGCAATTCGATCGGGATTACATCACCAGGCGCCATGTGCAAAATATCTCGCAGGCGCAATTGGCGCCGGGCAACGGTGGCGCTCAGCGGCACGCTGACGTCCAGCACGTCTTCGCGCAGGGCCTTGCTCCAGCGTTCGTCCTGATCGTCCAGATCGGACTGGAAACCGGCATCGAGCATTTCGCGCACCGGCTCGATCATCGAGTACGGCATGGTCACGTGCAGGTCGCCGCCACCGCCATCGAGCTCGATGTGGAAGGTCGAAACCACAATGGCTTCGCTAGGGCCGACGATATTGGCCATGGCCGGGTTCACTTCCGAGTTGATGTACTCGAAATTGACCTCCATGATCGCCTGCCAGGCTTCCTTCAAGTCGATGAAGGCTTGCTCCAGCACCATGCGCACGACCCGCAACTCGGTGGGGGTGAATTCGCGGCCTTCGATCTTGGCGTGACGGCCGTCGCCGCCGAAGAAGTTGTCCACCAGTTTGAACACCAGCTTGGCGTCGAGGATGAACAGCGCGGTGCCGCGCAACGGCTTGATCTTGACCAGATTGAGGCTGGTGGGCACGTACAGCGAATGCACGTACTCGCCGAACTTCATCACTTGCACCCCGCCCACTGCCACGTCGGCCGAGCGGCGCAGCATGTTGAACATGCTGATGCGGGTGTAACGGGCGAAACGCTCGTTGATCATTTCCAGGGTCGGCATACGGCCCCGGACAATTCGGTCCTGACTGGTCAGGTCGTAACTTTTGACGCTACCGGGCTCGGCGGCGGCTTCGGCCTGTACCAGACCGTCATCGACACCATGCAACAGCGCATCAATTTCATCCTGGGACAGCAGGTCTTGCACGGCCATGTCGTGGTCCTACTGCAATACGAAGTTAGTAAACAGCGCTTGGTCAATAACCACTTTGCCAAGTTCTTTTTTCGCGACTTCCTGCACGCTGGCAGTGGTTTTCTGACGCAACATTTCCTGGCCCACGGGGGTCGCCAGGCTGTCAAAGGTCTGTCCGGAAAAAAGCATGACCAAATTGTTGCGGATCACCGGCATATGCACCTTGAGTGCATTGAGGTCATTTTGATCACGCGCCTGCAAGGTGACGCTCACCTGCAGATAGCGCTGGCGGCCGTTGTCATTGAAATTGACGACAAAGGCGGGAGGCAGTGGTTCGTAAATAGCGGCGGGCCTGACGCTGGATTCAGCCACCGGCGGCGCGCTTTTGTCGGCGCTCATGAAGTACCAGGTGGCACCCACCGACACGCCGATCGCCAGCAGCACGCCCACGACGATCAGGATAATCAGCTTGAGTTTGCCTTTGTCGGCGGGATCTTTTACTGCGTCGCTCGTCGCCATGCCAATAATCCGTCACTTTTGGGTTTTCACAGGTGCATGGCTAGGCAGAGCAAGTGTTATGCCAGAACGACCGGGGATCACATTGAGACTGCTGGAGCGAGCTTGCTCGCGATCGATTAAATATCAAAAAATTCGCGAGCAGGGGGGGGCGGGCTTAAGCGTAGTAGTCCACGGCGCTGGAGCCCAGGACGATGCCTGGGGCTGCGGCCTCGGGTGCAGCGACAGCCACGTCCTCTTCGCCAGCGCCTTGAAGCCGCTGGCCAGTAGAGCGGCTTTGAGCATGCTGCTCCTGGCCTTGGCCCTGCCAATTGCCTGATGAGTCCGACACGTTAACGTCGACCTGGTTCATGCCCTGCTGGGCCAGCATGTCACGCAGACGATGCATTTGGCTGTCCAGCGCTTCACGCACCCCCGCATGGCCACTCATGAAGTTGACTTGCGCCGACTGGTCGGCCGCCATGTTGACCCGAATATCCAGACGCCCCAGCTCGGCTGGCTCCAGTTGGATGTCGGCAGATTTGAGGTTGGCGCTGGACAAGTACATCACGCGGTTGACCACGTCCTCGGTCCAGCCACTCTGGTGCATCGCCAACGGCTGGTTAACCGGCAACGCATTCGCCGTTTTTGGAACGACGGCTTGAGTCAGTGCAGCCAGGCGATTGGCGAAGTCATCGACCCGAGTGTCGCTGGAAGCGCTTTTCAGGTCTTTCAACCCCTCGTCAACCAGCCCCTTGAAAGCCTTGTCGCCACCTTCACCACGGGCGGATGCATCGGCTTCGGGATCGATCAGCATCGCGATCGCGCTCGGCTGGCCTTGGACGGCGGTGGTCAAATTATCCGACTGAAGGTTTTTCGCCGCAGGCTGACTGCTGGCAGACACATGACCGCCCTGCTCCATCGCCAATCGCACTGCCGGCATGTTATCCAGCGGGTCTGCCTGCGGGTCAAAGGGGTCTTCGGGCGCCGCGGCGGGCTGTGACTGGGCTTGCGCCGTTATGGCGGCGGCCGCTAATTGCGCAGCCTGGATGTCAGGTTGTGCAGGCGCAGCAGGCGGCGGAGCCTCGGCGACAGGAGGTGCTGTGGGTGCTAACGCAGCGGGCTCAGGCAAATCGGGGGCTGATTGGGATTCGTCAGGCTTGGGCGTATTGTCAGGCTGATCGGTGTCTTTGCTCTTGCCACCAGGCAAGTGTTTGCCGGTATCGGCAATGGCGGGAGGGCTTTGCTCAACGTGGTCATTGACCGCTTCATGCTGGGCGACAGCCTTGGGGCTTGCTTGAGCAGACGTGGCATCAGACGCTTTGGCATAGACCCTGGAAAAATGCTCAGCCCCAGACTTTGCGGGGCCGACGCCAAGCTGCGCAGCGTTGCCCAGCGTTGATTTGGACGCAGCAACAGCGGGTGTCTGGAGTAACGGATTGGCGGCGAGTGGCATTGGCAAAGTCTCCACTGTACGGCTGGCATAGGTACAGGTCCAAGGGACTGAGCAAGGTTCGGGCCAGCTTTGCCATTAACCGCCAGGTGCAAAATTGGACGGGGCGACTCGCTGGCGCTCGGCACGATAGAGCTGGCGCACCATTTGGTACTCATCATCAATTTTGATGACCAACTCTTCGATACCCACCAGCTGTTTCTTTTGCGCCCGCTCTTCGAGCTGACCGCACAGCTGCGCCAATCGAATGGCACCCATGTTGCTGCTGCTGCCTTTGAAGCTGTGAGCAACCTGAGTCAGGTCGCGCGCTTCGTGAGCATTGTGCAGTTGGCCAATGCGCTCTTCGGAGTCCGAGAGAAAGGTGTCCAGCAGGTCCGCAAACCCCCCTTCCATAACCTCTCGCAATGAGCTGATGACTTGTTCATCCATATGAATTTCAGACACTTGTTCACTCCTTGATCAAGAATGTTGCAGATTATGCCAGAGCCTCCCATGAAAACTCTACGGTCGACTTTCGACCTTCCTCGGACCAGCGCGCAGTCGGGCACAGTTGGCGCACCAAATCGAGCCCGCGTCCTGACAGACGATCCCGCTCAAGCGGCCTGGCCAGCATCCTGGCGACATCAAAGCCCTGACCACTGTCTTCAACGTCAAGCTCAAGCCGCCCGCCGCCGGGGCATGGCATGACCTGCATCGAAACACGCACGAAACCACTTTGTAGCTCAGCCAGGCGCTGATTGCGCAATTGGTAATATATTGTAAAACCTTCGGCGTCACGCTTGAGCCGAGAATCGAGGCCCAACACACCATGCTCCAGCGCATTGCTGTACAGCTCGGTCAAAACTGAATGAATCACCGCCGCTTGTGCGCGCAGCCCGTGGACTTCCATCAGCAAGTGCAGCAAATACGGCAACGGATTGAATTGTTGCAGGGTTGAGGCACGAAACTCAAAACTGGCCGACCAGTCGAGCGGGCTGCATTGACCGCTGTCGGTGTAGAGCATGACCGGTACGCCCGGATGCTCCGGCAGTTTCGAGGTGATCTGCACCATGCTCACGTCATCGCGCGTGCAGCCCTGAAAATCTCTCAAGGCTTGCTCAACCTCGTCGATCAAGTGCTGCGGATCGCGATTGGCATCCAGCACGCACTGTAGTCGTTCCACGCCAAACATTTGCTCATCCGGACCACTGGTCTCCGTGACCCCATCGGTGAGTAAAAACAGTTGATCACCGGGGAGCATCGGCAAGACCTGCGTCGAATGGTCAAACGCCTTGGCATTCAACACCCCCAATGGCAAATGCTGCGAGACCAGCGTGATGCGTTGCCCCGTTGCCCTTGCTTGCAGATAACCCTCGGGCATGCCGCCACTCCACACCTCGACGCTACGGCGCTGCGCACTGACGCACACCAGCGTGGCACAGCAGAACATGTCGACGGGCAGGATACGTTTGAGCTTGGCATTCATTTCACGCAGCATTTCACCCAGGCCGTAGCCTTTGGCCGTCATGCTGTAGAACACTTCCGACAGCGGCATCGCACCAATCGCCGCTGGCAAGCCATGACCGGTGAAGTCGGCCAGCAGCAAGTGGGTATCGCCCGACGGGGTGTAGGCGGCTAGCAGCAAGTCACCATTGAACAAGGCGTACGGCGATTGTCGATAACGAATATTGGGCGCACTCAGGCAGCCCGAATGCGCCACCCGATCAAACACGGCCTTGGCCACTCGCTGCTCGTTGAGCAGGTAGTCATTGTGCCGGGCAATCAGATCACGCTGTTGCAGGACGGTTTCCTGCAGGCGGCGCAGACGGTCCATCACGGTGATTTTGGCCGCCAGCAGCAACGGATTGTAGGGTTTGATCAGCACGTCATCACCGCCCGCCTCAAGCGGGCGGGCCAGGGCATCGGCATGGTTGAGTGATGTCAGAAAAATAACCGGTACCAGCACCTCTCCAGCCAGCGCCTTGATCTGGCGCGTGGCTTCAAAGCCGTCCATCACAGGCATGAGAGCGTCCATCAACACCAGTTGCGGGCGTTGTTCACGGAACAGCTCTACGGCCTCGGCGCCATTACTGGCGAGCAGCACCTTATGCCCCTGACGCTGCACGATACTCGACAGCAAAAGCCGGTCAGCAGCGCCGTCCTCGGCGATCAATACCGTCAACCCATGCGCCTGCGGCAATGGGCCGTTCAATTAATGTCGAACAGCTTGTCGAAGTTGGAGATAGCCAGAACTTTGCGCACTTCCGGATTGCTGTTCACCACCCGCACATCCGATTCATCGCCCCCGGCATGGTCGCGCAGCAACAACAGCATGCCCAGCGCCGAACTGTCGAGGTAGGTGGCCTCTTTGAGGTCCACGACCACCTGAGGAGATGTGAGCGCGCATTTTTCGTAAGCCTCACGAAATGCTTGATGCTTGCTGAAATCAAAGCGGCCCTTGATGGCGATCGTCAACTGCTTGCCATCGTTTGAAACGTGCGACGTCACTGCCATGCGACTGCTCCTGTGTCCAATATCGATTGACCCTGAACTATAGACGCTGACGGCAACTCGTCAGCGGCTACCGTAAATTGTTTTCAATAAACCTCTTGGCGTGGCAGGCGCTGGGACAGTTCGTCCATCAGTTTCTGTTCGCGCTTGTCTTCGAGCTGGCGAGCTTCGTCGGCGTAGCGTTGCACCAGCTTGCGCAACCCCTCGACCCGGGCATAGGCCTGTTGCCAGCTCTCGCGGGCTTTGTTGAGGTTGTTTTCATGCCATTGCAGGCTCTGACGCTGCTGGCCAACCGCAGTTTCGAGCTGGTTGAGGAAGTATTGGTAGTTGCGCAGCCATTGGCCGCTCACGCCCTGACTGCCGCGCTCGACCCATTGCAACTGGTATTCGCCACGAAAGTTCTCAAGGTCGCCGAGTTTGCTGTTGGCCAGGTTGACTTGCCCCTGAAAGTGCCCCAGACGCTGAGCGGCGGCCTTCTCGGTTTTTTCGGCCATTTCGACCACCGGCGCCAGACGCGCCGCTCTTGCATCACTGGCCATAGCCAACGACCTCTGGGCATCGTCCACCCCGTGGGAGCTGCCGGAGGCTGCGGCCTGATGACCCAGCCAGCAAAAGATCACCGTCTTCGCCAGCGCCAGCGCAGGTTTTCATACCCTTGATCATAAGCACTTAACCCCCCGCAGCCGGCGCGAAAAGAGTGCCCAGATGACCACTGCTTTCGCCCAGGCTGATATTGTCGTTCAGCCCTTGGCGCAGGTAGGCCACCATCGCTGGCTGCAAGCTGATGGCCGTATCGGTTTCACGGTCGCCGCCCGGCACGTAGGCGCCCACACTGATCAGGTCCCGCGCTTGCTGGAAGCGCGACCACAGTTGCTTGAATTGCTGCGCTCGACGCATATGCTCGGCGCTGACCACCGAGGGCATGACCCGGCTGATGGAGGCTTCAATGTCGATGGCCGGGTAATGGCCTTCTTCAGCCAAACGCCGCGACAGCACGATGTGACCATCGAGTACACCCCGCGCCGAGTCGGCAATCGGGTCTTGCTGATCATCGCCTTCAGACAACACCGTGTAGAACGCGGTAATCGAGCCGCCACCGGCCTCGGCATTGCCGGCCCGCTCAACCAGTTTGGGCAGCTTGGCGAACACGGACGGCGGATAGCCCTTGGTCGCCGGCGGCTCGCCAATGGCCAGGGCAATTTCTCGCTGGGCCTGGGCGAAACGGGTCAGGGAATCCATCAGCAGCAGGACGTTTTTGCCTTTGTCGCGAAAGTACTCGGCAATCCGCGTGCAGTACATGGCCGCACGCAGACGCATCAGCGGCGCATCGTCAGCCGGGGACGCGACCACCACCGAACGCTTGAGGCCCTCGGTTCCGAGAATGTGCTCGATGAACTCCTTAACCTCACGTCCCCGCTCCCCGATCAGGCCGACCACGATGATGTCGGCCTCGGTGAAGCGAGTCATCATGCCCAGCAGCACACTCTTACCCACCCCCGTACCGGCAAACAGGCCCAGACGCTGGCCGCGACCGACCGTCAATAAACCGTTGATGCTGCGAATGCCCACATCCAGCGGCACGCTGATAGGGTCACGCTTGAGCGGGTTTATGGTCGGGCCGTCCATCGGCACCCAGTCTTCGGCCTTCATCGGACCTTTGCCATCCAGCGCCCTGCCCGCACCGTCGAGTACCCGGCCAAGCATGCTCATCCCCATCGGCAAACGACCGGTATCGGCCAACGGCACCACCCGGGCGCCCGGCGCGATGCCCGCCACGCTGCCCACCGGCATCAGGAAAATCTTGCTGCCGGAAAAGCCCATGACTTCGGCTTCAACTTCGACCGGGTGAAAGCTGTCGTCATTGATCACCAGGCAGCGACTGCCCATGGCGGCACGCAGGCCCTCGGCTTCGAGGGTCAGGCCCACCATGCGCAACAAGCGACCTTCGACCACCGGCTGCGCGGGCAATGACACCGCCGCGGCGTAACTGCTCAAGCGCTTGGCAAAGCTGGTGCGTTTAAGGCGCATCGGGCAGGTCCAGGTCGACGTCGATGTCTGCCGCAGCCGGGTGCAGCGATTGCTCGTGCAACTGATCAAACAACTGGCTCATCGACAGCTTGATCCGCGTTTCGATACTGGCGTCGATACGACTGTGTTCAGTCTCGATGCGACACCCCCCAGGTTGCAGGCTGTCGTCCTCGACAATCCGCCAGTGCTCATCATGGCGCTCGCGCAGGGCTTTGATCTGGTCAAAGTCTTGTGGGTTGATAAACAGGCGAATGTTGTCAGCCCCCATGGGCAGCAGTTTCAAGCCATCACGCAGCACCTGTTCGATATGGCTTGAATCGGTTTTCAACTCGCGCTGAATCACCAGCCGGGTCATGTGTTCGACCAGCCCAAGCATGGCTTTTTCAAGTTGCTGGTCTTGTTCCGCCAACGGCGCCAGCAAGTGGTTCATCAAGCGCTCAAGACTGGCGACTTTGGCACTCAATGCCACTTCGGCTTCTTGGCGCACCTTGAGCTGGGTGCTGTGAAAGCCTTCTTTTTCGCCCGTGGCAAAGCCTTCGTTCCAGGCTTCCTGGCGGATGCTTTCGAGTTCTTCGAGGGTCAGTGGCTGCACTTCGTCGAGCGGCACGTCTTCGCTGTCGACAGGCAGCTCTTCAACCGGTTCGGGCTCAGGCGCTTCGGGCGGCTCTTGGTAAGGGTCAAAACTGGGCAGCCCCCATACGTCGAAAGCCCCCACATCCTTGGCGCGAATTACATCTCCGGGCGACTCACCGTTGCTCACTTAGATCATCTCTTCGCCGCCCTTCCCGCCGAGAACGATTTCTCCGGCTTCGGCCATACGGCGGGCAATGGTGAGGATTTCTTTCTGGGCCGATTCGACATCGCTGACGCGCACCGGGCCTTTGGCCTCCAGGTCGTCGCGCAACAGTTCGGCTGCGCGCTTGGACATGTTCTTGAAGATTTTTTCCTGGACGTTGTCGTCGGAGCCCTTGAGCGCCAGCACCAACACATCCGAGGACACTTCGCGCAGCAACGCCTGAATACCCCGGTCGTCGACGTCTGCCAAGTTGTTGAAGACGAACATCAGGTCTTCGATCTGGCCGGACAAGTCCTCGTCGATGTCGCGGATGGAGTCCATCAGTTGCGCTTCCATCGAGCTGTCGAGGAAGTTCATGATGTCGGCCGCACGCTTGATCCCGCCCAGCGCGGTGCGGGCCGCGTTGGAATTGCCGGAGAATTGCTTCTCGAGAATCTGGTTCAGCTCCTTCAGCGCCGCCGGTTGCACGGTGTTGAGCGAGGACACCCGCAGGATGATGTCCAGGCGCGCCTTTTGATCGAAGTGACCGAGCACTTCACCTGCCTGATCGGGGTCGAGGTAAGCCACGACAATGGCTTGAATCTGTGGGTGCTCAAAGCGAATCACGTCGGCCACTGCACGCGGCTCCATCCACTTCAGGCTGTCGAGGCCGCTGGTGTTGCCACCCAGCAGAATACGGTCGATCAGGCCATTGGCCTTGTCTTCGCCCAGCGCCGAGGTGAGCATTTTGCGAATGTAGCTGTCGGAGCCGACGCCCAGACTGGTCTGGTCGCCGACGATTTCGACGAACTCGCTCATCACCTGCTCGACCTGCTCGCGATGCACATTGCGCATCTGCGCCATCGCCACGCCGACGCGTTGGACTTCTTTGGGCCCCATGTGCCGCAGCACTTGGGCAGCGTCGGTTTCGCCAAGCGACAGCAGCAAGATCGCCGCTTTGTCGACCCGGGTCAGCTTTGCGTTGGCGCCAGCTCGGTTATCACTCATCAGCGTTGATCCATTCTTTGACAACCTGGGCCACTCGGCCCGGGTCTTCGGCTACCAGACTCTTGATCGCATTCAATTGGGCGTCATAGCCCTCGCTAGGGCTTGGCAACATGATGCTTTGCGGGCCGCCCAGGCTGACACGGTCATTGGCCAACTCGCCGTCCAGCCCCCCCATGCCGCCCATCTCAGCGTCGTTGCCGATACCGGCCACACCTTTGCGACCATTACCGGTGATGTTGTTGAGCACCGGACGCAGCACACCAAACACCAGTAACAGAATAAACAGGACACCCAGCCCTTGTTTGACCACGTCCCAGAACCACGGCTGGGAGTAGAACGGGATGTCGGCAATCACCTCGCCACGTTCGGTCGAGAACGGCACGTTGATCACGCTCACGCTGTCGCCACGACTGGCATCAAAGCCGACCGCGTCCTGGACTAACCGGGTGAAGCGCGCCAGTTGATCGGTGCTCCACGGCGCACGGGTGACTTCACCGTTGGCCGGGTTGACGTTGACCTGATCGTCGATCACCACGGCCACCGACAAACGATTGACCTTGCCCTGTTGCTGCTTGGTGTGGCTGATGGAACGGTCAAGCTCAAAGTTTCGGGTCGACTGTGAGCGCTTGTCTGCCGGGTACGGCGCCAGCATCGGCTGGCCAGTGGCCGGATCCATGATTTGCTGGCCGTTGGCGTCCAGCAACGGTTGCCCTGGCTGGATCATGCCTGCGCCACCCGCCCCGGCCTGACCGGTTTGCTGCGGGGCCGTTGCCGGGCTTGGCGGCTGGTTGCTCAGGGCACCCGGCACACCTTGCGGGCCATTGCTGGCCGTGCGCTGCTCGCTGGTCGACTGTTCGCTGCGCAAGGCCGGTTGATCGGGGTTGAACTGCTCGGAGGTGGACTCGACGGCGCTGAAATCGACGTCAGCCGACACTTCGGCCTTGTAGCGATCGTTGCCCAGCACCGGTTGCAGAATGTTGTGCACACGCTGGGTGAGCATGCCTTCCATGCGGCGGCTGTAGTCGAATTGCTTGCCCGCCATGGTCAACTCGGAGTTTTGCTCCTGATCCGACAGCAAGTTGCCTTTTTGGTCGACGACGGTGACCTGAGACTTGCTCAGCTCAGGCACGCTGGTAGCCACCAGATTGATGATCGCCAGCACCTGACTCGGCTCCAGCGAACGCCCGGCATACAACTCCACCAGCACCGAAGCGCTGGGCTTGCGCTCATCGCGCACGAACACAGAGCTTTTAGGGATCGCCAGGTGCACACGTGCACCCTTGATGTTGTTGAGGCTGGAAATGGTCCGCGCCAACTCGCCTTCCAGACCACGGCGATAACGCGTGGCTTCCATGAACTGACTGGTGCCCAGGCCCTGGTCTTTATCGAGGATTTCAAAACCGATATTGCCATCGGTAGGCGTGACGCCTGCGGCGGCGAGTTTGAGTCGCGCACGCGAAACGTCATCGGCCTTGACCAGCAAGGCACCGGAATTGGGTTCAACGGTGTAGGCAATATCAGCGGCGGCCAGGGTTTCCATGACCTGCTTGGCATCCATACCGGCCAGGCTGCCATACAGCGGCCGGTAATCGGGTTGTTGCGACCACAACACCACGGCAAAACCAATCGCCACGCTCGCTGCCAGGCCGACCATAAGGCCAACCTGACGCAACATGGTCATCTCGGCCAGGTTGTCCAGAAAGGACAAGCCGAACAGCGGCCCTTTGCCGCCACCCAGGCCTGCCTTGGCCGGAACGTTCTCTGGGAGTGCATCTGCCATGACTTGATATCGTCCTTAAACCGGCATCTGCATGATGTCTTGGTAGGCTTGAACCAGCTTGTTACGGACTTGAGTCAATGCTTGAAAGGAAACACTGGCCTTTTGCGATGCAATCATCACATCAGTCAGGTCTACACCGGTTTTACCGATTTCGAACGCGTTGGACAGCTGTGACGACGCCTGCTGCGTGTCGCTGACCTTGTTGATCGCGTTGCCGAGCATGTCGGAGAAGCTCGGCGCACCCGCTTCAGGAGCGGCCTGCACAGTCGATTTCGATTGCGCCATGGCGTCCATTTGCATGGCCCGCATATCCAGCATCAATCGATTGAATTCAATACCTTGGCTCATGGACAACTGCCTCCGACGACCCGCATTTTTTTGACACTTTCAAAGCGCTTACCCAGACGAAGCAACAAGGGTGCCAGCTCTTTGTCGTTTTCGCACAATTATCGTTACAAATCGTCGCAGGCGCGGAACAGTCACCTCTCTGCCTTGCGATCTTTTTAAAGATCAAAAGCTCGCGCCTGCAGAGAAGGGAGTGAATTCGTTAGGTGGCGGCAAACAAATACGCTTCGACATCCATTCCGGCATCGCGCATTTGCGCCAGTTTGTAGCGCAAGGTGCGCGGACTGATGCCCAGGCGTTCGGCAGCTTCTTTGCGCCGCCCGCGCTCGGCACGCAAGGTGTCGATGATCATTTCAAACTCGCGACGGCGCAGATCATCACCCAGGGCTCCGGCCGACTCGGCGGGCGCCGCAACACTGGCAGGCGCTACCACCGGCAAAGGTGCACACGCTACCGGCCCGGCGAGGCAAAAGTCTGGCGCCTCGATCAACCCGCTCTGTTGCAGGATCAACGCCCGCTGAATGGCGTTATCCAACTCTCGCACATTGCCCGGCCACGGGTAGCCGATCAGGCAGGCCTGGGCCTGCGCCGAAAAACGCACGGGTGCGTGTTTCATTTTGCTGATGTGTTTAGCCAGCAGTCGCTCGGCCAGCGGCAGAATGTCGGCGGTGCGCTCGCGCAACGGACTCCAGGCCAGCGGGAACACCGAAAGCCGGTAGTACAAGTCTTCACGGAAGCGCCCCGCCGCTACTTCGCCGGCCAGGTCGCGGTTGGTGGTGGCGACCACGCGAATATCCAGGGAAATCGGCTTGCGCCCGCCCACACGCTCCACTTCACGCTCTTGCAGCACCCGCAGCAGTTTGGCTTGCAAGCCCAACGGCATTTCCGAGATCTCATCCAGCAACAGGGTGCCACCGTCCGCTTGCTCAAACTTGCCTGGCTGCGCCGCAATCGCACCTGTGAACGAGCCTTTTTCATGACCAAACAAGGTGGCTTCGAGCATGTTGTCGGGGATCGCCGCACAGTTGATCGCGACAAACGGCTGATTAACCCGCCGGGAATGCTGATGAATGTAACGCGCCAGCACTTCCTTGCCGGTGCCCGACTCCCCGGAAATCAACACCGTCGAATCACTGCGCGCCACCCGCGCCGCCAGCGTCAACAGCTGTGCGCTGGCCGGCTCTACCGCCACCGGACCTTCAGAGTCGGCTGCGCTCAGGCTGCCCAAAGCGTGACGGGCCACCAGATCGAGCAAGGCTTTGGGCTCGAAGGGCTTGACCAGATAATCCGCGGCACCTTGGCGCATGGCGTCTACTGCACGCTCCACCGCACCGTGGGCAGTCATCAGCAACACGGGCAATTGCGGGTGGCTGGCACGCAAGCGGCTGAGCAACTGGTGGCCATCCATGCCCGGCATGTTGACGTCACTGATCACCAGACTGAACGCCTCGCCAGCGACGGCCAGCAGCGCGTCTTCGCCGGAGCCGACCGCCTTGAAGTCGTGCCCGGCGAGCAGCAACGTGTCCGCCAACGCTTCGCGCAGGGCATGGTCATCTTCGACCAGTAAAACCTTGATTTGCATCGCCATCAGTTGGCCTCCCCTGCGCCGGGAATCAACGGCAGACTGAGCAAGGCGCAGGTGCCACGCCCCAGCCGCGAGCGTAATGACAAATCGCCCTGATGCGCGCGCACCACAGCCGTGACCACCGCCAGTCCGAGCCCGGTGCCGGTGGCCTTGGTGGTGAAGAACGGTTCGCCCAGCCGCTCAAGCACCTTGGGTTCGATGCCGCTGCCGCTGTCACTCACACACAGCCGCACGGTGTTATCGCGGCGATAGACATGAACTTTCAATCCCACCGCTCCCGCTTGCAGCGCGTTTTCAATCAGATTGAGCAACGCGCCGACCAGGGTGTCGCGGTTGCACAGCACCAGACCGGTGTGCAGGTCGCACTGCCAACGCATTGACACGCCCTGAACATGGGTCTGCGCCGCCGCTTGCAGCGCCTGCATCAAGGCTTTCGGGGAGACACGATCCGCCAATGGCAGCTCGCCGCGAGCAAACACCAGCATGTCGCGCACCTGGTGTTCCAGTTCATGCAGACGCTCTTTCAGGCGGCCGGCAAAACGCTGCTGGGTCTCGACAGGCAGCGCTTGCTCAGTCAAATGGCTGGCGTAGATCAACGCGGCCGACAATGGCGTACGGATCTGATGCGCCAGGGAGGTGACCATCCGCCCCAGAGACGACAGGCGCTCATGGCGGGCGAGTTGGTCTTGCAGGCGCCGGGTTTCTGTCAGGTCGTTGAGCAACACCAATTGCCCCGGTTCAGGATCCAGCGAGCGGGTCGCAATCGACAACCGACGCCCATCTTTAAGCGACACCTCATGACCATCGTCATCACGCGGGGCGAAGCAGCGGGCAATCACATGACGCCATAACTCACCCTCCAACGGCAGGCCCAACAGCTCGCACGCCGCAGGATTAGCCTCTCGCACGCGACCACTGCCATCCATCACGATGACCCCGCCGGGCAAAAGGTCGAGCAGATGTTGTAGACGATTGGCCAAGCGTTCATTTTCGGCCAGTTCAGCCACGCGCTGCTCACCGGCCAACGCCAGCTCGCTTTTAAGCTCGGTCACCCGGGCTTCAAGCACGCTGTAAGAGTCGGTTAACTGGGTCGACATGTGATTGAACAACGAGAACGCGTGCTCAAGCTGCGCCGCGTTGGCAGGCGTAGCTGCCAAAGACATGGCAGATCCGGGGAGATCAGGGACCGAGGACGGTTGGGCGACATGGGGCATGGTGCGTTCTCGCTTGGCTGACCGTCATAAAACGGTTCGTTAACCCAAGCAAAGCAATACCCGTGCCCGAAAGAATACGATTCAGCGCGGGAGCTGCCGAAGGCTGCGCTCTTTTGATCTACATCAAGGGAGCGCAGTCTTCGGCAGCTCCCACGCATCGTGCGCCAAAAACCCGCGGGAGCGGGCTACCGGGTTAACGCGTCAATTCTCTAGCTGTTCTTCGCCTTCGCGACGGCTCATGCCGTATTTGCGCATTTTTTCCACCAGGGTCGTGCGGCGAATCCGCAGGCGTTCGGCCGCGCGGGCAACGATGCCGTTGGCGTCATCCAGCGCTTGCTGAATCAAGCCTTGCTCCAACCCCCCCAGGTAATCCTTAAGGTCAAGGCCTTCGGGTGGCAGCATCGCCGTAGCGCTGAAGTCCGGCGTGGTGTTGTTGATGGCCACGCGCTCTTCCATGTCGCTGCGCATGCTGTCGACCAACTGTTCGTCTTCGTCGTCCACGTAACGGAATTTTTTCGGCAACTCCGCAACGCCAATCACCCCATACGGGTGCATGATCGCCATGCGCTCGACCAGGTTGGCCAGCTCGCGGACGTTGCCCGGCCACGCATGACGGCACAAGGACATGATGGCACCGGAGTTGAAGCGGATCGAACCGCGCTTTTCGTGCTCCATGCGCGAAATCAGCTCATTCATCAGCAGCGGAATGTCTTCCACCCGCTCACGCAACGGTGCCATTTCAATTGGGAACACGTTAAGGCGGTAGTACAAATCTTCGCGGAAAGCGCCGACTTCAATCATGTTTTCGAGGTTTTTGTGCGTCGCGGCAATGATCCGCACATCGGCGCTTTGGGTCTTGTTGCTGCCCACGCGCTCAAAGGTACGCTCCTGCAAGACGCGCAGCAGTTTGACCTGCATCGGCAGCGGCATGTCGCCAATTTCATCGAGGAACAGCGTGCCGCCATTGGCCAATTCAAAACGCCCGGCGCGGCTGGTGATCGCCCCGGTGAAGGCGCCCTTCTCATGACCGAACAACTCGCTTTCGAGCAGTTCAGCGGGAATCGCCCCGCAATTTACCGGCACAAACGGCGCGTCGCGGCGCTTGGAGTGGTAGTGCAGATTACGCGCGACCACTTCCTTGCCCGTCCCGGACTCTCCGAGGATCAACACACTGGCGTCGGTATCGGCCACTTGCTGCATCATCTGGCGCACGTGCTGAATCGCCCGGCTGGTGCCGACCAAACTGCGAAACAAATTGGGTTCACGATGACGGCCGCGCTCACGGGCCTGATCGTACATCTCACGATAAACCTGGGCACGGTGCAGGGAATCAAGCAATTTGCTGTAGCTGGGGGGCATTTCGAGGCTGGATAACACGCGGCGCCGCTGGTCTTCTGGCAGGTCAGCGGCAGAAATATCGCCAAACAACATAATCGGAAGGAACTCATCCCAGGCTGCCAGTGTCTTAAGCAACGCTGATAGCCCACCGACGGCGCTCACCGTGCCGACAAGCACACAGAGCACCTCGCGACTGGATGCCAAGGCACTGACCGACTGCTCCCACTCGACGCTGGGGCTGGTTAAATTCTCTTCGCCGAGAAAACTTAAAATCACCGCCAAGTCGCGGCGGCGAACGCTATCGTCATCGATCAGCAGAATTTTGGTTTCACGCCACATGCAATAGCAACTTCCCTAGTCAACTCAGTGCCCGGATAGTTTGGGCACGCTAGTCGCCCTAACCCTGTTGGATCTGTAAGACGACTGAAATCAGAACACGCACTAGTTAAGTCAAAAAAACATACACAGTCAAATTTATGGCGCCGCCAAAGGGATTAACCCCATACTTCTTATGCCTTAACCGAATAGATGGTAAACCTTTGAAGCATTTTTTGCTTGATTGATCTGCGCCATCTGCTCGACCACCAGCTGCCGCTCATCGGTCGCGGCCTCCAGCAGCATGCGATACACCACCAACAAGCCCTCCAGATTTTCGCGTAACACGGCCTCGTCCAGCGGTGTTTCGTCCAGCACCGTCTCGACACACTCACGGCACGCTGAATCCAGCTCGCCAATGGCGTCCCAGTTACGCGCCGCCAACGCATCAATCAGCGCGTCACGGGTTTCTTGAATTCGTTGCAATTGGCTCATGACGCACTCCTCAGGCCATTACGTTTAGTGTGGCGCGATCTCGTCCCAACCACTTTTAACAGTGATCAGCAGGCGCGCGACTTCGTCGATGATTTCAGGGTCATTTTTGATGTTGGCCTGGGTCAGACGCACGGTCATGTATTCGTACAGGCTGTCCAGCTGTTGCAGCGCCGCCTTGTCGTCGGTCTTGTCTTCATCCAGGCCTTGGCGCAGGCCGGTGATGATGTCGATCGCCTTGGTCAGCAATAGGGCCTTTTGCGGCACATCGCCACGGCTCATCGCGCCTTTGGCTTGCGCCATGCGCTCCAGGCCCCCTTCCATCAGCATCTGAATCAGACGGTGCGGGCTGGCTTCGGAAATTTGAGCGTGGGAATTGACCTTCTGATACTGACGAAGGGCGCGCATCGGGTTCATGTTCTTACCTCGTAACAAATTGTCTGGGACTTAACCCATATGTCGACTGTGGCGCTGAAAACTTTAGCCATGCAGCCGAGCCAAATGCCTAAAAAATCAACTATCGGACTTCGCATTATTCAAGGAATTAAGCGTGGTCATGATGCTGGAACTGCTGGCGTTGATTTTCGCGATCAGACCGTCCATCGCCGTGTATTTGGCGGTCAGGGATGTTTTCAGCGAGTCCATTCGACGATCCAGATCGCTCTGTTGGGTCGTGAGGTCCGTCAACTTGGTATTCAAGTCAGCCGCACGGGTGGTCAGCAGTCCGGCAGTCCCCACATAGCTGTCGGTGGCCTTGGTCATGCGCGAGATCAATCCGGCGTCACCGGCAAACACCTTGGCAATTTCGCCCGCCCCGTTAGGCAGCGCCACGGCGGCGTTCCACTTGGTGTCGTCGAGGGTCAGCAAGCCGGATTTCTGGTCGGTACTGATGCCCATTTGCGCCAGATTGCCGATGGAAGAGCCGCTGGTGTTTTGCAGCAGCTCGCTGCGTATACCGTTAACCAGTTGACGCATCGACGAGTCACCCGTCAGGGCGCCCTTGGTGGTGGTCGCCGCATCACCGGTGGCGGTCACTTTGGTTTGAGTGTTGATACTGGTCATCAGCGCGTTGTACGCACTCACAAACGACTGGACCGAGGTTTTCAGGGTCGTGGTGTTGGACGCCACGGTAATCGTCGAATCCTTGGTGTCCAGCAGCTCAAGACTCACGCCACTGATGGCCGACGTCACCTTGTTGCTCGTCGACTCCATGGCAATGCCATCGATGGTGTATTCAGCATTCACTGGTGGCGTACCGGCGTCATAGCCCGTCGCCAGTTCTGAATCACCACTGATGGTGATGTCGGAACCTTTGCCGGTGGTCTGCGAACTGATCACCAGCCGCGAGCCGTTGGCGTCCGTCAGCACGTTGGCACTAAAGCCTTTGGATTGCAGCTGCGTGTTGATCGCGTCACGGGTCTGCTGCATGGTCGCACCCGCCGGAATCTTCACATCGTAGCTGCTATCGGACTGCGAGAGGGTCAGGGTTTGATCTTTTTCGCTGGCGTTCACAACGGCCGAGCTGCCTTCAAACACCTTGCTGGTGATTTTTGGAGCCGTTGCCAATTGCGTGACTTTCAGCGCATAGGTACCGCTGGCGGCTTTGTCGCCGAGGGTGACCTTGGCAATTTTCTCGTCGGATGACGTCGCCGCCAAACCGTTGAAACTGGAGACACTGTTGAGCTTGGCAATGGCTGTCCGGTAAGTCTCGAGCGAGGCTTTCACGGTCCCCACCGCCGACAGTTGAGTCGTGGTCGTTGTTTGAAGCTTGGTGATTTGAGCTTGCTTGGGTGCTTTTTCAGCATCGACCAGGGCTTTTACGATACCAACCGTATCGAAACCCGACCCCACACCTGTAATGGTTGAACTGGCCATCTTTATTCTCCTTATCCGGTGGCTGCCGCTTTATTGGCGAACACTTTATTGACAAAGAATGCCGAAGCCACGGACAGCTTCACATTTCATGCCACCTTCAAGCGCTGGCGTTAAAAAGCAGGCTATTAGGGTCTGCCAGATTTTGCGCGAGCTTAAGAGCCACTTCTGAAGGCAACTGGCGAATCACCTCTCCGCTTTGCGTAGCGATGACTTTGACCACCATGATGCCGGTGGTGTCATCGATCGAGAAATCCAGCTGGCGCTGGGTAGACTGCGCAAACTCACGCAAATCACTGACTGCTTTTTCCACCTCGACACGTTCAGGCGGCTTGCCGGGCAGCGCGATGTCGTCAACCTCGGCCCTAGGGATTGCAACCGGCGCAGGCGCTGGGCTGGACGGCCCGACGGCGGCTGGGTAGGCGGCATTCAGTTTGATGCTCATGTCCATGTCATCACCTCACCTCTGAAAAAACAAAAGGGCGCGTAAACGCGCCCTTCCGTTATCAACCGAGCGCTGAAATTACTGAAGCAGCTTCATCACAGCGGAAGGCAGTTGGTTCGCCTGAGACAGGATCGCCGTAGAAGCCTGTTGCAGGGTTTGTTGCTTGGTCAACTGAGCCGCTTCGGAAGCGAAGTCAGTGTCCTGAACACGACCCAGTGCAGCGGTGGAGTTCTCGGAAATGCTTTGCAGGTTAGCCACGGTGCTGTCGAAACGGTTTTGCACGGCACCCAGAGCCGAACGCTGGGTATCGATCTGCTGAATCGCATCAGACAGAGCTTGAACGGTACGCTGCGAATCAGCGGCAGTCAGAACACTCAGGCTGGCAACGCTGGTTTCAACGGTGGTTGCTTTAGCAGTGCCAGCGTCAGAAGCAGCAGTCAGACCCAGTGCTTGCAGGCCCGAACCTGCGGCGCCATCCTTGATAGTGATGTCTTTGTTGGAGAACAGCTTCAGAGTGCCGTCATCATTTTTGCTGGCCGTTACGCCGGTGCTAGCGCTGTTGATCGAGGAGACGATTGCGTCTGCGCTATCGCCCTTCTTGAACTTGACTTCAACGCCGTTCAGTTCAATCGAAGTGTCTTGAGTCAGCTTTGCCTGGGAAGAGCCTGCCGACAGACCCAGTTGAGCCAAAGAGCCGCCTACAGTGTTTGCAAGCTTGATGTCCTTACCGTCGCTGGTAGTTAAAGAGATGCGCCCATCTTTAAAAGCGGCTGTGGAGCCAGTACCAGCAGCAGTCTGCAAGCTTGTCAAAACATCACCCAAAGTGTCATCTGCCGCCCAGGTAACATCTTCGCCATTAACAGTGATGCCACCGACCCCACCTATTTCTGATGTAAGCGCTAGGTCTTTAGGAGAAGTAGTGGCAGCTGTTAAGCCGAGGTTAGCCAAGCCGGCATTCGTTGTTGCAGCACCGGCAGGGTCATCAATTGAGGCTTCAAGCTTAATATCGCCCTTAGACGATAAAGTCAGCTTTCCATCCGCATCCGAAGTAGCAGTAACGCCGGTTTTAGCGCTTTGCTCGTTGATGGCTTTCGCTGCAGCAGTACCCGCAGCTTCACCGGCTACGGCAACTCCAAATGAAATTTCTACATCATTAATCTTGATCTTATCTGTAGCAGTAGTCGCAGTAGCGGCAGTACCCGTAACCTGTGCGCCCAACGCTGTACCGACAGTCGATGCAGTCAGCCCCGTCAAAGCGGTGCTGTTAGCGCTTGCTTCGCTGTAAGAACCCTTCAAAGCAGTAGCACTGATATCGCTCATGCCGAACGAAATGGTCTGGTTGGCATCAGCGCCGACCTGGAAAGACTGGTTAGTGAACGAGCCGTCCAGGATGTTACGACCACCGTAGGTAGTGGTTTGAGCAATACGGGTCAGTTCACCGGTTTTTGCTGTGAATTCTTGTTGCAGAGACGCACGGTCAGCGTCGCTTTTGTCACCGTTCGCGGACTGCAGGGCCAGTTCACGCAGACGTTGCAGAATGTTGGTCGACTCTTGCATCGCGCCTTCAGCAGTCTGGGCGATCGAGTTGCCGTTGTTGGCGTTGGCAATCGCTACGGTCATGCCTTTGGTCTGCGAGGTCAGACGGTTGGCCATCTGCAGGCCAGCGGCGTCGTCTTTGGCGCTGTTGATTTTCAGGCCGGAGGACAAACGGGTCATCGAGGTGCTCAGCGCATCGCCGGCTTTGTTCAGGTTTTTCTGAACGGTCAGGGACGTTACGTTGGTATTTACAGATAAAGCCATGACGAAATCCTCATTGGATGATTACTGCGGCTTCCGGCCCTGGCAACCGCCGGGTGTGGCCAAGAGAACCTTCGTAATAGTTATCGTCGTGAATGCAGGTTGCTTGAGGGCTTTTTTGAATTTTTTTACTGGCCGGGGGCCATGCCTTGTGTTTCAAGGGGTTGCGAGAGGTGTATGACGGGGTGGCAACGCGCAAATCCTGCAAAAAGGGTCGTGCACGACGCAAAACGCCCATGGCTTTTCTGGCCATGGGCGTTTTGTGTTTCTAGCAACCGCTTAAGGTCGGTAAATAATTGCCGAGCCCCACGACAGGCCCACGCCGAAGCCACTCAGGGCGACGCGCGTCCAGGTGGCGTCCATCACGTGTTTTTCCAGCAGCAAGGGAATGCTCGATGACACGGTGTTGCCGGTCTCGACCATATCTTTGATGAACTTCTCGGGGTCGCTTTCTTCAAAACGACGCGCCACGGCGTCAACAATCGCCGCACTGCCCTGGTGAATGCAGAAAGCGTCGATGTCGGCTGCCTTGAGGCCAGACTCGTCGAGCAGTTCGTGCAGGTGGGCTGGCACTTTGAGCAAGGCGAAGTTGAACACCTGACGACCGTTCATAAAGAACACGCCGTCGCTGACTTTCAAGTGCGGCGCGCCCGAGCCGTCGGTGCCGAACTTAGCTTTGCCCAGCTGCCAAGGCGCGTCTTCGCCCATCCAGGTAGCAGTCGCCGCGTCGCCGAAGAGCATGGTGGTGTTGCGGTCTTCAGGGTCGACGATTTTCGAATACGGGTCGGCGGTGATCAACAGGCCGTTTTTCAGGCCAGTGGCTTCCATAAAGCCTTTCATCGCGTAGATGCCGTAGACGTAGCCCGAGCAGCCGAGGGAAATATCGAACGCGGCCACGTGGGTCGGCAGGCCCAGTTTGTCTTGCACGATGGCGGCGGTGTGCGGCAGGCCTTCAGCGTCGCCGTTTTGGGTGACGACGATCAGCGCGTCGATGGATTCGCGCTTGAGCTGCGGGTTGTTGGCGAACAGTGCGTTCACGGCCTCGACACACAGGTCCGAGGTTTCCTGGTCAGCATCTTTACGCGGCAAAAACGCCGAGCCAATCTTGCCAAGAATGAAGTCTTCGTCCTTGGAGAACTTCGCGCCTTGGGCGTAGTTGTCTACGCCGTTTGCAGGCACGTAACTGGCGATGCTTTTAATGCCAATCATTGTGGCTTCCCAATACTGAATAGCTGGAGATCACCCGCTCGCACAATCGAGGGGCGTGACAATATGAGGGCTTTGTCGCGCGCAGCAGCGGCGAAAATGGGCGCCTGAAACCTTGTAAATAACCACACAAAAAAACTAAAAATGGACCGGCACCCGCCCGTACGTTTCACACGATACAGTGAAGATGCGCGTTGTGACTCACAGGTCACTCTATTTTGTGGGGTTTTTTACAAAAGATTTCAGACTACAGGAAGAGATTCCTGTAGCCGCTGGCGAGGTGCGAGGCTGCGCTGGGTTGCGAAGCGGCCCCTTTATGACGGTCCTGCGGCCCGCATCGCAGCCTCGTGCCTCGACAGCGACTACGGTTTTTGGGGTTAGAGCTGGTTGAACAGGCTCAACTGGGAGATTTTGACGAACGCCAGTTGCGAGGCTTCAAGCATGGATTTCTGGAACGCCAGTTGCGTCGCGGCACTCGCCATGTCGGTGTTGCCAATCGCGGCGGTGGTGGAGTCGTTGGCCAAACCCAGGCTGATGTTTTCGTCCGACTGAACGTCCACCGCGCTCAGGCGCGCACCGATGGAACCGCGCGCCGCGTCAATGCTGGTGCTGGCGTTTTTCAGGTTGCCAATCGCGGTGTTGATCGCATCTTTCTGAATCTGCTGGGCCGCCGGGTCTTTTTCACTCGGCAGCACCAAGGCTTTGCGCAACTGGCTGATGGTGTCCAGCGCGCTCTGGCTTTGGTGGTTGTTTTTGCTGACCACGAACTGATCGCCCGCCGCTGGCGCCCCCGTGAAGTCCATCTTGACGCCCATGGCGTTGAGCGAACCATCAGTCAGCGTGCCTTTGGCAATCGCTTTGCTGCTGTCGCTCACCGGTTGAGCGTACACCTCGTACTCGGTGCCGCTGGTGAATTTGATCACCGCGCCATTGCCCGGAAAGCTGTCGCTGTAGGTGTCTGCATTGGTCACGGTCGAACCGGTGAGTTGCGCCGTCGAGGTATTGCTCGGGGTACGCGAAGCGTTGAAGGTATCGGGCTTGGCTTGCAGGGTAAAAAAATGCCCCGCGACCGCTGCATCCTGGTCCGCCGCCGCAACGTCTTTAAGGTTCAGGTTGATGTCGAACGACACCCCACGCAGGCTGACGCTGTGCCCGCCGTCTTTGGTCGAATCAAACACGCCATTGCCGGGCACTTCGGAGGTCACCTCTTTGCCGTTAGCATCCGTCAATTTGTACTGGGTGCTGCTGGTGAGCTCCAGCGTGTAGGGCTGCCCGGACGCAAAGCTTTTGTTGAACACCGCGCTCGACGTGATCAGCCCCGACGACACCGACACCACGCCATTGTCCGGCACCACGGCGCCATCAGCGTCCAGCACCGGCTGCAAGGTGGCTTGGGTACGTCCGGTATTGACCGAATTTTCCATAAAGCTTTTGGCCGTGTCGCTGCTGGCCATGCTCAGGGTGTCCGAGACTTTAAGGTTGAGCTGGGTGTCGTCGCCCTGATAGGAATACGTGCCGTCGTTGTTGCGGGTGTAAGGCGGAGTATCGGTCTTGGAGCCGGAGAACATGTAGTTGCCCGAGGCATCCTTGCTGTTGAGCAGGCTGAACACCTGGTCTTCGATGCTTCCCAGCTCGTTGGCAACGGCGGTTCGGTCGGCATCAACGATCAGGCCGCCTGCGCGCAAGGCCAGTTCTCCGGCCTTTTGCAGCGCGGTGTTGATGCTGTCGAGCACGCTTTCCTGATTGCTCAGCGACGACTTGATGCTGTTCATGTTGGTGGTGTACTGCCCCAGCATGTCTTTTTGCTGCTGCAATTGCAGCAAGCGGGCCGCACCGACCGGATCATCTGCCGCGGTCTGGATTCGCACGCCGGAGTCGATCTGCTGCTGGGTCTTGATCACCGACGAGAAGTTGTTCTGGTAGGTGGTGCTGGTCGACTCAAAAAACTGGGCAGTAGAAATACGCATCGTCGAGTGCTCCCTTAAAGACTGTTGATCAGCGTGCTGAAGGTTTCTTGCGCCGCTTTGATGATTTGCGACGATGCGGTGTAGTACTGCTGGAACTTGACCAGGTTGGATGCTTCTTCGTCGAGGTTAACCTGCGACACCGAGCTGCGGCTTTGGGTGGCATAGGCCAGCGCAGCGGTGTTGGCAGTACCGTCGACGGCCGCCTGGCTGGCCTTGCCACCCACTTTGGCGACTAACTGGCTGTACGAGGTGCCCAGGCTCACCCCGCCGCCGCCCGTTACGCCCACGGTCTGCTTGGTTTGCAGGGCCAGTAACTGGTTGGCGTTGCTGTTGTCGGCCTTGGCGTCCTTGTTGAACTTGATGTCGAAGCTGTCGCCATTGGCCGGCGAGCCGCTGAGGGTGGTGTCAAAGTCGACGGTCCTGGGGGTGCCGTCCGGGTTGGTGACGGCCACGCCGGAGGCGTCGAATACCGGCACCTTGATCGTGACTTTATTGTCCTGCCCGGGCACAAGGGTGCCTTCGCCGATTTTCTCGCCCTTCTCGTTCAGGATGCGGTACCCCTGAGTGCCGCCGCTGGCCTCGCCAAAGGTAATACGCACGGGCATGGCGCCTTCAATGTCGCTTTGCGTCTTGCCCAGCTCAGCACCGCCATAAATGTTCAGCGCTTGCGACAGGTTAAGACCGCTTACAGCCCCGGTGCCGGCGTTGGAGCCGCCTTTGGTGGCCGCCAACGGCCCGGCGAACGCCAATTTACTGGCATCGGTCATTTGCACGCTGATGCCGCTGGCGCCATTGGCGGTAGGGCTGACCTTGAAGCTGTCGCCCTTGCTCAGCGCGCCGCCATTGAGGCTCAGGGTGAAACCGTCGATCACCGCTGGCGGATCTTGATCGAGCTTGAAAGCCCCCATAGGGGTGCCGTCCGAGCGCTTGACCGTGTACTCGTTGTCGCTGCTGAACGTGACCTGATAGTCGTAGGTGGTCAGCGCGCCGCTGTTGCTGATGTTTACATCCAGGTTGCCCGAGCCGGCGCTATTGCCGGTCGCAGCCAGGCTGCGCTGACTGATGGCCTTGTCACTGTTGATGCTGCTAAACATCGACGCACCAAACTCGCCATTGGCATCCAAACCTTGGCCCAGCTGTTGGTTGACCGCATCGGCCAGCACAATCGCAGTGCGCCCCAGTTCATTGATGGCCGGGGCCAGTACGTCGGAGCGATAACGCAGCAAGCCGCCGACTTTGCCGCCACTGATCACCGAGGTGACGTCGGAGCTGGACTGCGCATAATTGATCTGGATGCTGAACTGGCTTTTGTCGGTTTTGCTCGGCACCGCCGACAAGGTGTTGGCCGTATTGCCCTGCACCAGCGCCTGACCGGTGCCCAGGGTAATGTCGTACACGTTGTCGTGCTCTTGAACCGAGACCCCGACCAGTTCGTTGAGGGTGCGCACGGCTTCGTTGCGCGCGTCCATCAGGTCGTTCGGCGTATTGCCCGCGGTGGTGGCCTGGGCGATTTGCTTGTTCAGCGAGGCAATGCTGGCCGTGTGCTGGTTGACCATCGAGGTCAAGGTGTCCAGTTGGCTGTTGATGCCTTCGTTCTGTTGGTTGAGCTGGGCCGAGATCGCGTTGAAACGGTTGCTCAGGGTTTGCGCGCTGGTTAACAGCAACTGCCGTGAGGAGCTGTCGCCGGGTGCGGCCGCCGAAGTTTGCAGCGAGGCGAAAAAGCTGTTCAGCGCCGCCGAGACGCCCGTGCTTTTGTCCGAGAGCAATTTGTCCACCGAACCGACTTGATCAAGGTAGGCCTGGGCATCGCCGTTGAGCGAGGTGGTGGTTTGCAACTGGGCGTCGAGGTAGGCGTTGTACACCCGGCGCACGTCCGCCAGGGTGGTGCCGGTGCCGATAAACACCCCGCCCACTTGCTGCGAGGCGGCGCTGCTCTGCACGATCTGCTGACGCGAGTAGCCCGAGGTGTTGGCGTTGGCAATGTTGTTACCGACCGTCGCCAAAGCCCCTTGGCTGGCGTTCAGCCCCGACATCCCGATGTTGATCAAACTCGCCATGGTTCAAACCCTATAAATGCGTGAGAGAACCCGTCGAGACGTAGCTCTGGTAGGTTTTCATTTGCTTGGCAATCTGCGAAATCTTGCTCGCGTACTCAGGGTCGGTCGCGTAACCGGCCTTCTGCAATTCGCGGACAAACTGTTCTGGTCTATCGGCCGCGTTGAGCACTTCTTTATAACGGCTGTTGCTCTGCAACAGCGTGACCAGGTCGTGGAAGCTGTCTTGGTAAGAGTCGTAGGAACGGAAGTCTGCCGTCTCCTTGACCATTTGCCCGCCCTTGAACTCACTGGTGATGGCCCGCGCCTGCGCGCCCTGCCAATTGCCGGTGGCCTTGATGCCGAACAGGTTGTGGCTGCTGCTGCCGTTTTGCTGGCGCATGACCGATTTGCCCCAGCCGGTTTCCAGTGCGGCTTGCGCCACCAGGTACAACGGGTCGACACCGATGCGGTCAGCTGCCTGCTGCGCCATTGGCAACAGGGTAGCGACAAATGCATCCGGCGATTCGAACGCTTGCTTGGCGGGCGCCAACGGCGGCTGCGCCACGGCACGGCCATAAATCTGCATGCGCCCCTGCACACCCGACGCGCTGAGCATCGGCTGGCGGCTGCCTTTGATGACAGCATCCATCGAGGCACGGGTACGACCGGGTACAACGCCGGTATTGAGGGTGGAACGCGCAGGGTCTGCCGAGGGCACGATGCCGGCCAGCAGGCGATCGGTCAGTTTGCTCGGCAACGCCAGGCGCCGCTGATTGAGCAGCGCTCTGTCATTTTCATGCCCGCCTTCAACGGCAGGCGTCGCCACGCGCGATGCCCACAAGGCACGCTGGCCATTGGAGCGCACAAACGAGCGGGTGGTCGGGGTGACAGGCGTTTCGGTGGCCGCCTTGGCTTGAGACGTGAGCCCCGTGACGGCGGGCGTCTCACCCGGCACCGCCGATTTATTCTTCGACATCTGACGCATCAACACGTCCGCCAGACCGATGCCGCCGCCCTGGCGCGACAAGGTCACCGACAGTTGCTGATCGTACATTTCCTGATACTGTTTGGCGGCCGGGGTGTTGAGCGGGTTGTCCTTGCCCAGCGTTTCGGTGGCCGAACGCATGGACTTGAGCATTTCGTTGAGGAACAGCGACTCGAATTCCTGCGCAACTTTGCGCATGTTGCCGTCGCTTTCGCGGTCGCCCACCTTCAGGTTGTTCAGACGATTGAGGTCGCTGAACGCTCCCGAATCGCTGCCACTGACCACGCCGCTCTTACGCATGTCCATGACATCTGCCTCAGATCACGATCAAGTCGGCTTGCAAGGCGCCGGCCTGTTTCAACGCTTCGAGAATTGCCATTAAATCCCCCGGCGCCGCGCCCACCTGATTCACCGCCCGTACGATTTCGTCCAGGGTGGTGCCCGGACCAAACTTGAACATCGGCTTGGCCTCTTGCTGGGCATTGATCCGCGAGCGCGGCACCACCGCGGTCTGGCCGTTGGACAGCGGGCCCGGCTGGCTGACAATCGGGTCTTCGGTGATGGTCACCGTCAGGCTGCCGTGGGTGACGGCGGCGGGTGACACCTTGACGTTTTGCCCGATCACAATGGTGCCGGTGCGCGAGTTGATGATGACCTTGGCCACCGCCTGGCCCGGATCGACTTCGAGATTCTCCAGAATCGACAGGTAATCAACACGCTGGCCAGGGTCCAGCGGCGCAGTGACACGGATCGAGCCGCCGTCAATCGCCTGCGCAACGCCGGGGCCGAGCAGGTCGTTGATTTTGTCGACCACACGCTTGGCGGTGGTGAAGTCTGAGCGATTGAGGTTAAGGGTCAGGCTGTTGCCCTGATTGAAACCACTGGGCACGGCACGCTCCACCGAAGCCCCGCCCGGAATACGCCCGGCAGACGGCACGTTGACCGTAATTTTGGAACCGTCACGGCCTTCGGCATCAAAGCCGCCGACGACTAAATTGCCTTGGGCGACCGCGTACACGTTGCCGTCGATACCTTTGAGCGGGGTCAGCAGCAATGTGCCGCCGCGCAAGCTTTTAGAGTTACCGATCGAAGACACGGTGATGTCGATCACCTGCCCCGGCTTGGCGAACGCAGGCAAATCGGCACTGATCGACACCGCTGCGACGTTTTTCAACTGCACGTTACCCGAACCCGGCGGCACTTTAATGCCGAACTGCGAGAGCATGTTGTTGAAGGTCTGCAGGGTGAACGGGGTTTGCGTGGTCTGGTCGCCCGTGCCGTTCAGCCCGACCACCAAGCCGTAACCAATCAGTTGGTTGGTACGCACGCCCGAAATGCTGGCGATGTCCTTCAACCGCTCGGCGTGAGCGCCCAGCGATGTCGACAACAGCAATACGGCTGCCAGCAGTTGTTTGAGGTTGGGCATGTCAAGTCCGTTTAAAAAGGAAACAGTGGGCTAAGGAAGAAGCGATCAAACCAGCCTGGCTGGCTGGCATCGGCAAACGAGCCGGTCCCCGAGTACGTGATGCGCGCATCGGCCACGCGGGTCGAGGACACGGTGTTGTCGGTGCTGATGTCATCGGCCCGAACCAGACCCGCAATGCGCACCAGTTCGTCACCGGTGTTAAGGGTCATCCACTTCTCGCCGCGCACAGCGATGATGCCGTTGGGCAGCACATCGGCCACGGTCACGGTGATCGAGCCGGTGAGGCTGTTGCCCTGCCCGGCCTTGCTGTCGCCCTTGGTGGCGCGGCTGCCGCTGTAGCCAGCGTTCAGGCTCAGGTCACCGCTACCCAAAGGGTTGTTGGTGGTCAAACCGCCACCAAACAGCGACGTCAGGCCGATGCTGGTGTTGCTGTTTTTGCCGATGGCCGAGTTGGCGTTTTTACTCGCCTGAGTCTTTTCATTGAGGCTGATGGTGATGATGTCGCCGATGCGAAAAGCCTTGCGGTCGCTGTACAGGTTCTGTTCAAAGCCCGCCTGGTAAATCGAGCCGTTGTTGGCCGCTGCCGGCAGCGGTGTACGCGGCAGCACAGGGGCGTAGTACGGATCGTTCGGCCGTGGTGGCGGGCTGACACAACCCGCCAGGAACGTAATGCCGCCCAGTGCCAGAACAGAAAACAAGCGCTTCATGACCTTTCCCACTCCTTCACGTCTTTACAGATTTTGTGTCACGAACGACAGCATTTGGTCGGCCGTTGAGATCACTTTGGAGTTCATCTCGTAAGCGCGCTGAGTGGTGATCATGTTGACCATTTCTTCCACGGTGCTGACGTTCGAGGTTTCGAGCGTGCTTTGCATGGTGGTACCGAAGCCGTTGAGGCCCGGTGTACCGATTTGCGGCGCGCCGCTGGACGCGGTTTCAAGGAACAGGTTGCCGCCCTGGGACTGCAAACCGGCCGGGTTGATGAAGTCTGCGGTTTGCAGGTTGCCAATCACTTGTGCGGCCGCGTTGCCGGGGATAGTCACCGACACCGTGCCGTCCTGCCCGACCGTGAAGGTCTGGGCATCAGCCGGCACCACAATCGCCGGTTCCAGAGCGAAGCCGCTGGCGGTCACGATCTGGCCGTTGGCGTCCAGGTGGAAAGTGCCGTCTCGGGTGTAGGCCGTGGTGCCGTCCGGCTGCATGATCTGGAAAAAACCACGGCCATTGATGGCCATGTCCAGCGGCTGCTCGGTGGTTTGCAGGTTGCCGGCAGTGAAGTTCTTTTGCGTGCCGACGATGCGCACCCCAGTGCCCACTTGCAGGCCCGATGGCAGCTCACTGTCTTGGGTCGATTGCGCGCCAGGCTGGCGTTTGATCTGGTAGAGCAAGTCCTGGAACTCGGCACGATCACGCTTGAAGCCAGTGGTCGAAACGTTGGCCAAGTTGTTGGAAATGGTCGTCAGGTTGGTGTCTTGTGCCGCCAAACCTGTTTTTGCAACCCACAGTGCCGCAAGCATGCGTGTTCTCCTCGTGCGCCGGTTTTTCGGCGCGACGTGTCAGTAATTAGCTCATTGCCAGGACGCGAGTCATGGCCTGGTCGTCTTCTTTGGCGGTGTTCATCATTTTGATGTGCAGCTCGAACTGCTTGGACAGGGCCAGCACCGAGGTCATTTCTTCCACGGCATTGACGTTGCTGGCCTCCAGAAACCCCGAAGTGACCCGCACATTGGCATCAGCCTGCGCGGGCTGGCCGTTAGCGGTATGGATCAGACCGTCCTGGCCTTTGGTCATATTTTTCAGGTCGGGCTGGACCAGCTTGATGCGATCCACTTCAGCCATTACCCGCGGGCCTTCGCCCATGGCGCGGACGCTGATGGTGCCGTCTTCACCCACTTCAATTTGCTGCTGCGGCGGCACGGCAATCGGCCCGGCGTTGCCCATGATCGGCATGCCGTTACCGGCGCGCAGAATGCCCAGGGCATCCACATTCATGCTTGCGGTGCGCACATAGGCTTCGCTGCCATCGGGCGCCTGCACGGCCAGCCAACCATCGCCTGACACGGCCACGTCCAGATCGCGGCCGGTTTGCACCAGCGCGCCTGGGGTGAAATCGGTGGCAGGCCGTTCGGTCAAGGCAAAGGCCCGGGCAGGAAAGCTGTCGCCAAACACCGGCATCGAGCGCGCCTGTTCCAGATCGCGCTGAAAGCCGTTGGTAGAGATGTTCGCCAGATTGTTGGCATGCGCCTTCTGCGCCAGAGCATTCTGACTGGCGCCGGTCATTGCCACATAAAGGTACTTGTCCACAGTCTTTCCTCTGTCTGACGGACGCTTGCCGCCCACCGCTGTACTAAAGAGGTACTAGCAATTTGCGCACCAACTTTTTTTTGACGCCGCGAAAGGCTGTATTGACTGGGCTAGAGGCGTGTTGAGCGGCTGAGGATGAAGCAGTTGCGGCCGTAAAAACGGCGCGGTTATGCCGATTGCGGCAACGCGTGACCCGTGGCCGCTGCCGCACACTCTTCAGGTATTCAGGATTCCTTACCCGGCTTGATGATGTCGTACTCGCGCAATTTGTTGGCGATGGTGGTATGCGACACGCCCAGTCGCTTGCCCAGCAAGCGGCTGCTCGGGTGTTCGGAGTACAACTGCTCCAGCACGGCCTTTTCGAAGCGTCCGACGATCTGATCCAGCCCGCCCTCCATCGAAAACTCGCCCAGCGGCTGGCGCACGCCATAGTCCGGCAAGCGGATGTGTTCGGCTTTGACGACCCCGCCATCGCACAGCGACACCGCCTGGAACAGCACGTTTTCCAATTGCCGCACGTTGCCCGGCCAGTGGTAGTGGCTCAAGCGATCCATGGCCGCTGGCGCCAGGCGTGGCAGCGGGCAACCGATCTGCCGACTGGCCTGATCCAGAAAATGCTCGACCAATGGCTCCAGGCCATCCAGGCAATCGCGCAGCGGCGGGATGTGCAGCGACAGCACGTTGAGGCGGTGGTAAAGGTCCTGACGGAATTCGCCGCGGGCGCACAGCTCGGACAAGTCGACCTGAGTGGCGCACATCACGCGCACATCGAGGTAGACCTCTTCGTCGCTGCCAACACGCCGGAAGCAACCGTCCTGTAAAAAGCGGAGCAATTTAACCTGCAAGCGCGGGCTCATCTCGCCCACGCCATCGAGAAACAACGTCCCGCCGGCGGTCAGTTCCAACAGGCCCAGCTTGCCCTCGGCCCGCGCCCCTTCAAACGCTCCGGGCCCGTAACCGAACAGCTCGGTTTCGGCCATTGACTCGGGCAAACCCGCGCAGTTGAGCGCCATCAGCGGTGATTGCCCACGCGGGCTGGCCAAGTGGCAGGCCCGCGCCAGCAATTCTTTGCCGGTGCCGGTTTCGCCTTCTATTAATAGCGGTGCATCCAGCGGCGCCATACGCCGCGCCTCACGCACAACCGCGGCCATGACTTTCGAGCTTTGGAAGATGCTGTCGAAGCCACGCAGCTCTTGCTTGCGCACGTTGTAGATCTGCTCACCGAGGCGGTCGGCACGGTGCAGCGTGAGCACCGCGCCGGCCATGGCCTCGCTGTCATCGTGTTCCAGTTGCAACGGCGCAATATCTGCCAGAAACACATGGCCCTTGATTTTGACTCGCAGGCCGTTGATCCGCGACTTGTTGGCCCGCACCAGCTCCGGCAGATCGAAGTCTTCGGCGTAACGCGACAGGGCAATCCCCGGCACTTCATCCACCCGCACCCCGAGCAACTGCGCAGCGGCGCGGTTGGCCGCGACAATCGAGCCACTCATGTCAATCGACAGCACCGGAAACTCCAGTGCGCCGAGCAAGGCATTGAGTTCCATGTGCCTGCGCTCGCTGGGCATCAGCCCTACACGCTTGACGCCAAAAACCCCGGCAATGGTTTCAAATTTCGGGCGCAGGGCCTGAAATTGCAGGTTGATCAGGTTGGGGCAGTACAGATAGATCGCATTGCCCTGGTCGCCACCCACCTCGCCGCGCTTGACGTTTATGCCGTAGGCCACCAAGAGGTTGAGAATGTCACGCAGGATGCCAATCCGGTTTTGGCAGTGAACTTTGATACGCATGGGGCAAGGCTCGGCTATTGATCTGCTAACTGTAGGAGCAGCCGGTCGACGCTCGATTGCTCGCCCCTACAGGGATGTTTATTTGTTCGGGAAAGCATTTCGCTGTCACGATTTTGTGACGATTTTGCAATCACTCACGCCAGAATGACAGTTCAATTGCCCTGCCGTAACGAAATATTTACGGAATGCACACCCACTCCCAGTATCAAAGGCTTGTGCCCAGCTGCACTCGGCAGACACTTGGGGTATCACTTAAGGCAACGAACACCCGCCGCCCCTTCAGAAAAATAAGAATGATTGCCCTGCGGAGAGCCCCATGAAGCAAACGAAATACGTCGCCCGTGAGCCGAATGCCCATGGCTTTATCGACTACACACCCGAGGAACACGGGGTGTGGAACACGCTGATCACCCGTCAGTTAAAACTGCTGGAAGGCCGCGCTTGCCCTGAGTACCTGCAAGGCATCGAAAAACTCGGCCTGCCCCATGACCGCATCCCGCAATTGAGCGAGATCAACAAAGTGCTGGGCGAAACCACCGGCTGGCAAGTGGCCCGCGTGCCGGCACTGATTCCCTTCCAGACTTTTTTTGAATTGCTCGCCAACAAGCAATTCCCGGTGGCGACGTTTATTCGCACCCCCGAAGAGCTGGACTACCTGCAAGAGCCGGATATTTTCCACGAGATTTTCGGCCACTGCCCACTGCTGACCAACCCATGGTTCGCTGAGTTCACCCATACCTACGGCAAAGTCGGCCTGCAAGCGACCAAGGAACAGCGCGTCTACCTGGCCCGCCTGTACTGGATGACCATTGAGTTTGGCCTGGTGGATACGCCGCAAGGCAAACGCATTTATGGTGGTGGAATTCTTTCATCGCCTAAAGAAACGGTTTACAGCTTGTCGTCAGAGCCTGAACATCAGGCCTTCGATCCGCTGGAAGCCATGCGTACGCCGTATCGGATTGATATTTTGCAGCCGCTGTATTTTGTCCTGCCGGACTTGAAGCGACTGTTTGACCTGGCCCACGAAGACATTATGGGCCTGGTCGAAAAAGGCATGGCGATGGGGCTGCACGCACCCAAGTTCGCGCCAAAACCAAAAGCGGCCTGACCCCAATTTTTCCAGACCAATAAAAAATCGATTTCAGGAATACACCATGAGCACATTGAACCAAGCCCACTGCGAAGCCTGCCGCGCCGACGCTCCACAGGTCAGCGACGAAGAGTTGCCGATTCTGATCAAGCAGATCCCGGACTGGAACATCGAAGTCCGCGACGGCGTGATGCAGCTGGAAAAGGTTTTTCTGTTCAAAAACTTTAAACACGCACTGGCCTTTACCAACGCCGTGGGTGAGATCTCTGAGGCTGAAGGCCATCACCCGGGCCTGCTCACCGAGTGGGGCAAAGTGACCGTGACCTGGTGGAGCCACTCGATCAAGGGCCTGCACCGCAACGATTTCATCATGGCTGCACGTACCGATGAAGTGGCTAAAACCGCCGAGGGCCGCAAGTAATGCACTTCGCAGCCATTGGCCGAGTGCCGGGCGACCCGATTCTGGGATTGATCGACGCCTATAATCAGGACCGCAACCCGAACAAATTCGATCTGGGGGTTGGCGTCTATAAGGACCCCAACGGCCTGACACCCATTTTGCAGTCGGTCAAACAGGCCGAACAGCGACTGGTGGATCAGCAGCAGACCAAAACTTACATCGGCGGCCACGGCGACAGCCGTTTTGGTGAGCTGATCAGTGCGCTGGTACTGGGTGCCGACTCAGCGCTGCTCGCCGCCCAGCGTGCAGGCGCGACACAAACCCCGGGCGGCACCGGCGCACTGCGCCTGACGGCTGACTTTATCGCGCACTGCCTGCCGGGACGCGGGATCTGGCTGAGCGATCCAACCTGGCCGATCCACGAAAGTATTTTCGCGGCCGCCGGACTGAAGGTCAGTCACTACCCGTACGTGGGCAGCGACAACACGCTAAACGTGGCTGCCATGCTGCAAACCCTGGAGCAAGTGCCCAAAGGTGACGTGGTGCTGCTGCACGCGTGCTGCCATAACCCGACCGGTTTCGACCTGTCGCAGGCCGATTGGCTGCAAGTGCTGGACGTGGTGCGCCGCCGTGAACTGCTGCCGCTGATCGACTTTGCCTACCAGGGCTTTGGAGACGGGCTGGAAGCGGATGCGTGGTCTACCCGGCTGTTCGCCCGCGAATTGCCGGAAGTGCTGATCACCAGTTCGTGCTCGAAGAACTTTGGCCTGTATCGCGAGCGTGTCGGCGCCTTGATCGTGTGCGCAAACGACGCCGAAAAACTCAAGGATGTCCGCAGCCAGCTGGCCCATGTAGCCCGTAACCTGTGGTCTAACCCGCCCGACCACGGCGCTGCGGTGGTGGCAACCATCCTCGCTGACCCACAGCTCAAAGCGCTGTGGGCTGACGAGGTGCAAGCCATGCGCAACCGCATCGCGCAATTGCGCAGCGGGCTGGTAGAAGCGCTGGCGCCCTTCGGACTGGCCGAGCACTTTGCCCATATCAACCAGCAACGCGGGATGTTCTCCTACACCGGCCTGACGGCACAACAAGTGCAATTGCTGCGCGAAAAGCACAGTGTGTACATGGTCGGCTCAGGGCGCGCGAACATGGCCGGAGTGGATGGCACCCGCCTGAACCTGCTGGCCAAAGCGATTGCGCAAGTGTGCACCGACTAAAAAGCCACACCTGCCATCCGCTGGCGCAGGCTGCGATAAGGGCCCATGACCTTCGCCTTCTTTCAAACAAGAAGCCTGGAGGCCGCTGCACAGCCCATCGCAGCCTGCGGCAACCGCTACGGTTGGAATCATGAAAAATTCGCCACAATCCGCGCCAGACGCAAGAAAAAGACAAATTGTCACACTCCCTCCTGTATCCTGCCCTTGCTTTTTAAAAGCGCCGATGTACCCAGCGATTTAAAAACACACCTTACGAGGAGCGCGACGATGCACGAGATCCCAAACCTCCCCTTCCCAAGCCTGCATGAACCTCAGCAGCCAACCCCGCAACACACCAGTGGCGACAACCACGCACTGGAAGAGGCTCAAGATAGCCTCCAGGCCGACAGCGAAGACTGACCGGCCATCTATCAGGCGGTGCGAAAAGCTTCTGGTTTTTCATACCGCCTGACACAATCGCTCCACCCCTCTCTCTCCCTGGATTGCAGCGTGACCGACACTTTTAGCGACACCCAGGCCAGCGTGCTGATCGGCACCGCCGAAAAAATGATCGACCTTTGGCAACGTCTCAGCCCGGAAAAACAGGCCCTGCTTCTCAAACGTTTTGGCACCCAAGAAAACGCTTTGGCTGCTTTAATCGCGACACAATTGGTTTCACAGTTGTAATCTGCACCCTACCGCGCCCCGCAGGACCCCTACCCCATGCCCGAAACACAACGCTCTATGGCGATCACGCTGCAAGTGGTTTCCATCGTTCTGTTTACCTTTATTGGCTATTTGAATATCGGCATTCCGCTGGCGGTATTGCCCGGTTACGTTCACAACCACCTTGGCTATGGAACCGTCATCGCCGGCCTGGTGATTAGCGTGCAGTACTTGGCCACATTGCTCAGTCGGCCCTATGCCAGCCGCATTATTGACACCCGCGGCAGCAAACTCGCGGTGATGTACGGTCTGGCAGGCTGCGGCCTGAGTGGCGCACTGATGCTGGCGTCCAGCGGGCTGTCCACCACCCCGGCCTTGAGTCTCGCCTGCCTGTTGCTCGGCCGTCTGGTATTGGGTAGCGCAGAAAGCCTGATCGGCTCGGGCTGCATTGGCTGGGGCATTGGCCGGGTCGGCGCAGCCAACACTGCCAAAGTGATCTCCTGGAACGGCATCGCCAGCTACGGCGCCATCGCGATTGGCGCGCCACTGGGCGTGGTCATGGTCGGGCACTTGGGCATGTGGAGCATGGGCGTGAGCATCATGGCCCTGGCCGCGCTGGGTTTGGCACTGGCCTGGCCAAAGCAGGCCGCTCCGATTGTCAGCGGCGTGCGCTTGCCGTTTCTGCACGTGCTGGGCCGCGTCCTGCCCCACGGCACTGGCTTGGCACTGGGCTCCATTGGTTTTGGCACCATCGCCACCTTTATCACCCTGTACTACGCCACCCATCAGTGGGAAAACGCCGCCTTGTGCCTGAGCTTGTTTGGCGCCAGCTTTATCAGCGCGCGACTGCTGTTCGGCAACCTGATCAATCGTATTGGCGGCTTTCGGGTGGCCATTGCCTGCCTCAGCGTCGAGACCCTCGGCTTGCTGTTGCTGTGGCTGGCGCCCAGCCCGCAACTGGCATTGGCGGGCGCGGCGCTGAGCGGCTTTGGTTTTTCGCTGGTGTTTCCGGCACTGGGGGTTGAGGCGGTCAACCTGGTGCCTGCCTCCAGCCGTGGCGCGGCCGTGGGGGCCTATTCGCTGTTTATCGACCTGTCACTGGGCATCACCGGGCCACTGGTGGGCGCCGTCGCGGCAGGTTTTGGCTTTGCCTCGATCTTTTTGTTTGCGGCATTGGCAGCGTTTAGTGGCTTGCTGCTGAGTATGTATTTGTATCGGCAGGCGAAACGCTTACGACCTACCTAGGTCCAACAGGTGTTGCATCTTTGCTAGAAATCCACCTTGCCCCGCCCGGCCTTGATACTGCCACGCTTGGTCTTGGATTCCAGGCGACGCTTTTTTGAACCCAGCGTGGGCTTGGTCGGACGCCGCTTTTTCTCGACTTTCGTCGCGCTCACGATCAATTCAACCAACCGCTCCAGCGCATCCGCCCGGTTCTGCTCCTGAGTGCGGTATTGCTGGGCCTTGATGATCAACACCCCGTCACTGGTGATACGACTGTCACGCAGCGCAAGCAGCCGCTCTTTGTAGAAAGGCGGCAACGAGGAGTTGGGAATATCAAAGCGCAAGTGCATGGCGCTTGAAACTTTATTGACGTTCTGCCCCCCCGCCCCCTGGGCACGAATGGCCGTCAGTTCGATTTCAGCATCGGGGATATGAACGTTGTTGGAGATAACCAGCATTAAAAAGGTCCGTGATCTGGGCGTGCAGGATACCCCACAAACCACAAACCCGGCGCAACGGCCGGGTTTGTGGTTTTACCCGTCAGCTTACTTGGCCGAGCCGTAAGCCGCAGACGAGGCCTGCTCGGGGTTCTTGCCTTTGCACCAGTAGCACAGCCCCATAAAGGCCACCCACACCGGAATCGCGAACACCGAGACACGGATGCCGGGGATCATCAGCATGACCACCAAAATGAACGCCACAAACGCCAGGCAGATGAAGTTACCGTACGGGTACCAAAGCGCCTTGAACAAAGGCGTTTGCGCGGTTTTGTTCATGTGCTGGCGGAACTTGAAGTGCGAGAAGCTGATCATTGCCCAGTTGATCACCAGCGTGGCCACGACCAGCGACATCAGCAGTTCCAGCGCATCGTGCGGCATCAGGTAGTTGAGCAGCACGGCAATCACGGTGACCGCCGCCGAGGCGAGGATCGAGTTGACCGGCACACCGCGCTTGTCGATTTTGGCCAGTACTTTGGGCGCATCGCCCTGCTGGGCCATGCCCAGCAGCATGCGGCTGTTGCAGTAAGTACCGCTGTTGTACACCGACAGCGCCGCGGTCAAGACCACGAAGTTGAGGATGTGCGCAGCAGTGTTGCTGCCCAGCATCGAGAACACTTGCACAAACGGGCTGCTGCTGTAGCTGTCGCCACCGGCATTCAGGGTTTCAAGCAGCGAGTCCCACGGGGTCAACGACAGCAGAACCACCAGTGCACCGATATAGAAAATCAGGATGCGGTAGATCACTTGGTTGATCGCTTTCGGGATCACGGTGCGCGGCTTGTCGGCTTCCGCGGCGGTGAAACCGAGCATTTCCAAACCGCCAAAGGAGAACATGATGAAGGCCATGGCCATCACCAGGCCGGTGATCCCGTGCGGAAAGAACCCGCCGCGCTCCCACAGGTTAGTGACCGACGCCTGCGGGCCACCGCTGCCGCTGACCAGCAAGTAGCTGCCCAGGGCGATCATGCCGACAATCGCCACCACCTTGATGATCGCGAACCAGAACTCGGCTTCGCCGAACACTTTGACGTTGGTCAGGTTGATCACGTTGATGAGGATGAAGAAAGCGGCCGCCGAGGCCCAGGTCGGGATCTCTGGCCACCAGTAGTGCACGTATTTACCGACGGCGGTGAGTTCTGACATGCCGACCAGGATGTACAGCACCCAGCAGTTCCAGCCCGACATGAAGCCGGCGAAACCGCCCCAGTACTTGTGGGCGAAGTGACTGAAGGAGCCGGCGACAGGTTCTTCAACAATCATTTCGCCGAGCTGGCGCATGATCATAAAAGCAATAAAACCGCAGATGGCGTAGCCCAGAATCATCGATGGGCCAGCCGATTTCAGTACCCCGGCAGAGCCAAGGAACAGGCCAGTGCCAATCGCGCCACCCAGGGCAATCAGCTGGATATGACGGTTTTTCAGGCCGCGCTTAAGCTCGCCCGAATGCGTGGTTTGTCCACTCATTTAAAGGATCCTACACAAGGTTTGATAAGGTTCAGTGCGTTGTAACTTGAGCACCAGAGGCAGTGATCGAAGGGTCTACAACACAAATCAAACCCCAGCGCAGGCGCCAGGAATCCAAGGTTGTTTCACGAGTCATGCGTCACCTGTTTGTTTTTATCTGTGACGGAATCGAACCCGCAACGCTTGTGGCGATGCGGAGTTAACAAGGCGGGTTAGCCTCGATTTTTGGCCAATCAGCACATCGCCGATCGGCGCAAAATGCGCGGGTACGCAATTGGGTCACAGTTAAAACGTGGCGCATTGTACACCCGCTTGTAGGCAAGTTCTCATCACACCGCCGTTTGCAACACGAAACAAGCCAGGTTTTGCGCAGGATTGGTGCACAAAGGCTTTCAGGCGGAAAGTTTTCTTTACAAATGACCGAAATCATTCTTTCGTTGCCTGTAAGCGATTGATTTCGTAGTAATAGTTTTACGACGCGTAAAGAAATATTTCCATGTTAAACACTGCGCCTGTAGGAACCAGCCTACCTCGCGATCTTTTAAAAGGTCTAAAGATCGCGAGGTCCGCTCGCGCCTACACACAGCCCGGGTTTTCATGGGCATAAAAAAAACGCCAACCCCCTGCGGGGTTGGCGTTTTTTATGGCAGCGCCGAGCGTTTACTGCGGCTTGCGACGACCGAAGCCTGGACGCTGGCCGGAACCGGCCGGTGCGCCACGACGCTTGCCTGACGGCGCATCTTCGACCAGCCTTGGACCCGAACGGGTTGGCTTGGTTGGGCGCTTGTTGACGTCGCTTGGGCGCTCGGCCACTGGCGCGCCACGGCCCGCAGGTACACGATCGGTGCGACCGGCTGGCTTGCGCGCAGGACGGGCAGCTTCATCACGGGCCGGACGACCTGGGCGCTCGCCTTCGATGTGCGGCTGACGCGCTGGACGCGGTGCCAATGGCGCACCTTCGGCCGGACGCAGCACACGTGCAACACGGTCTGCACGTGCTACAGGACGCGACGACTTACGCTGCATACGCTCAAGCTTGTCTTTGCTCTTGGCGTTCATCTCGGGCATGGCAACCGGCGTAAGGCCGACTTCAGCGCTGAGGATGTCGACTTCGTACTGGCTCATTTCGCGCCAGCGGCCCATCGGCAGGTCGGAGTTGAGGAACACCGGACCGAAACGCACACGCTTGAGGCGGCTAACCACCAGGCCCTGGGATTCCCACAAGCGACGTACTTCACGGTTACGGCCTTCCATCACCACGCAGTGGTACCAATGGTTGAAGCCTTCGCCGCCCGGTGCTTGCTTGATGTCGGTGAAACGAGCCGGGCCGTCTTCCAGCACAACGCCAGCCTTGAGGCGCTCGATCATCTCGTCATCCACTTCGCCACGCACACGTACCGCGTATTCACGGTCCATTTCGTAGGAAGGGTGCATCAGGCGGTTAGCCAGCTCACCATCAGTGGTGAACATCAGCAAACCGGTGGTGTTGATGTCGAGACGGCCGATGTTGATCCAGCGGCCTTCTTTTGGGCGCGGCAGCTTGTCGAACACGGTCGGACGGCCTTCAGGGTCGTCACGGGTGCAGATTTCGCCGTCGGGTTTGTTGTACATGATCACGCGGCGCACCGATTCGGCGGCCTCTTCACGCTTGATCACCTTGCCATCGATGGAGATGGCGTCATGCAGGTCTACGCGCAGCCCCAAGGTTGCATCCTTGCCATTGACCTTGATGCGGCCCTGGCTGATCCAACTCTCTACGTCGCGTCGCGAGCCCACACCAATACGGGCGAGAACTTTTTGCAGTTTTTCGCCTGCTGGGCCAATTTCCTGGCTGTCTTTAGGGTCTAGATCACTCATCTGGGCACCTCCCGGTGTGTCGATTCAGGCTATGCCTGAGGCATTAAAAATAGGTCCTGGGGCTCGAACGAGCGCCGCGGGGTCGCGAATCATACGCTGATGTTGGCCATTGCGCATCAATGCCGGGCCATGAAGTGCATGGCTTACTTCTTTTTCCGCCGACCGGCTGCTTTCAGGGCCAGCAAACGCAGGGATGCCTCGGCCAGCACCGCGCGCTTCTCTTCCTTATCGAACTTCTTCCAGGCTTTGATTTCGCGTTTGCTGCGCCCGCAACCGATGCAAATGTCGTCGGTAAACTTGCACACGTCGATGCAGGGGTCTTTGGTTGAACTCATGAAAAGGCCTCGTGATGAGCCCTGTAGAGGCAAGCTCGCGCCTACAGAGCGTGGTGTCAGTCTTCCTGTTCGCGGCGTTCCTGTTCGATGGCTTCGGCCAGGGCCCGGGCTTCGAGCTCGTCATCACTCAGGGTTGGCCTCGCCTCAAGTGCTGCCACGGCAGCCCGCAACCGCTCACGCGCCAACTCGGCTGCGCTGAGCCTCGGTTCTGGTTCTGGCTGCGGCTGCGGCTCTGGCTCTGGCTCTGGCTCTTCAGTTGCAGCTTGCAGCTCATCGCTTGCCGCTCCATCGCGAAGCAGGTCTTCAAAGTCCGTTTTAAGACCCTCCTCCATGCTGTCCAGTTCCACCAGCAGGGTGCGGAAGCTGGTTTCATCCTTGGGCTCTTCGGGCTCGGCGCTTTCGTCGGCCAAGGCTTGCAGGTGTGCAGGCACAGGGGCGTCGTCGAACTCGAGAATCGGGTCCGGCTCCAGCTCGCGCAACTCGGCCAAAGGCGGTAGGTCGTCGAGATTTTTCAGATTGAAGTGGTCCAGAAAGCCTTTGGTGGTGGCAAACATTGCCGGTTTGCCGGGTACGTCGCGATAGCCCACCACGCGGATCCATTCACGCTGGAGCAGGGTTTTGACGATGTGGCTGTTCACCGCCACGCCACGCACATCTTCGATCTCGCCACGGGTAATCGGCTGGCGATAGGCAATCAACGCCATGGTCTCGAGCATCGCCCGCGAGTAACGCTGCGGACGCTCTTCCCACAGCCGACCGACCCAGGGTGAAAACTTTTCACGAATTTGCAGGCGATAACCCGACGCCACTTCCTTGAGTTCAAAGGCCCGGCCCTCGCAGGACTTGCGCAGCAGTTCCAGGGCTTTTCTGAACACGGGTGGCTCAGGCCGCTCGCCCTCTTCAAACAGCTCAAACAAGCGCTCAAGGCTTTGCGGCTTTCCGGAGGCCAATAAAAAGGCCTCCAGCAAGGGGGCCAGTTCGCGGGGTTCAGTCAGATTCATGGTTTCAGCTCTTTATTCGGCTCGCGCTCGCACGTGGATTGCCGCGAAGGGCTCATTTTGCACCAACTCGACCAGCGACTCTTTGACCAGTTCCAAAATAGCCATAAAAGTCACGACCACGCCAAGACGACCTTCTTCGGCGGTAAACAGCTCAACAAAGGGTATAAAACCGCCGCCCTTGAGACGCTCCAGCACTTCACTCATGCGCTCACGGGTCGACAACGCTTCACGGCTGACCTGGTGGTTTTCAAACATGTCGCTGCGGCGCAGCACTTCGGCCATGGACATCAGCAGCTCTTCCAGCGCGACATCCGGCACCAGTTTGCGTGCACGGGCTTCAGGGGCATCGAGTTTGGGCACGATGACGTCGCGCCCTACCCGGCTCAAGCCATCAATGCCTTCTGCAGCCGCCTTGAATCGCTCGTACTGTTGCAGGCGGCGAATCAGTTCGGCACGCGGGTCGCCTTCTTCCTCTTCGATCTCG
Source organism: Pseudomonas sp. NPDC096917 (assembly GCF_044762555.1). Taxonomy (NCBI): domain Bacteria; kingdom Pseudomonadati; phylum Pseudomonadota; class Gammaproteobacteria; order Pseudomonadales; family Pseudomonadaceae; genus Pseudomonas; species Pseudomonas sp. NPDC096917. Next base: position 206,404 of record NZ_JBIWEO010000004.1, read on the forward strand.
GCGGAACGCGGCAAGAGCATGCGCGACTTGATCTCGGCCAGCATGGCGGCCATCACCAAATACTCGGCGGCCAGTTCCAGGCGCACCGTCTTCATCAACTCGACATAGCCCATGTACTGGCGGGTAATTTCCGCCACGGGAATATCGAGAATATCGATGTTCTGTTTGCGGATCAGGTACAGCAGCAAATCGAGCGGGCCTTCAAAGGCGTCAAGAAATACCTCCAGCGCATCCGGCGGGATGTACAGGTCCATCGGCATTTCGATAACAGCCTGGCCATAAACCATGGCAAACGGCAGTTCTTGCTGGGCGCCGGCCTGGGCATCAACAGCGTCAACTATTTCTACGTCAGACATCAGGCCTCGACCATAAACGGCGTCGGATCACCGCAACCCACCCGCACCACTTCGGGCTCGTCATCGACCAGACTGATGACGGTCGACGCTTTATGACCGCCAAAACCGCCATCAATGATCAAGTCGACCTGCTTTTCGAGCGCATCGCGAATCTCGTAAGGGTCTTCCATCGGCTCGGTTTCACCCGGCAGGATCAATGTCACGCTCATCAGCGGTTCGTTCAGTTCAGCCAGCAAAGCCAGGGCAATCGGGTGGTGCGGCACGCGCATGCCGATGGTGCGACGCTTGGGGTGCAGCAGCAAGCGCGGCACTTCGCGGGTGGCGTTGAGAATAAAAGTGTAAGGCCCTGGCGTGTGGGCCTTGAGCAAACGAAACACACCCGTGTCCACCTTGGCAAACAACCCCAATTGCGACAGGTCGCTGCACATCAAGGTGAAGTTGTGCTTGTCGTCCAGGCCACGCAGGCGCTTGATGCGCTCAATCGCGCCCTTGTCACCCATCTGACAACCCACGGCATAGGACGAGTCTGTAGGGTAAATGACGACCCCGCCCTTACGAATAATCTCGACGGCCTGCTTTATCAGGCGTGGCTGGGGATTCTCCGGATGAATCTGGAAAAATTGACTCACGTTATGTTCCTGTTCAGACGGTGGCAGCAGGCTGGTCATATTTGAATCGACACCACAATGGCGGCAGATCTTCTGGTACGGGACGGTATTCGCCGATCTCGGACCAACCTCCTGGGCCATGAAAGTCACTGCCGGCACTCACCAGCAGACCGAACTCACGCGCCAGAATCGCCAAGCTGCCCACTTGATCGGCAGGCTGATAGCCGTTGACGACTTCAATTGCGTGACCCCCAGCTTGAATATAGTCGCCAATCAGCCGGCGTCGCTTGCTGCGGGTGAAATCGTAATGCGAAGGATGAGCCAGGCTGACCCAGGCGCCAGCAGCACGCAGCGTGCCCACGGTGTCTTCAAGGGTTGGCCAATGCTGTTTAACGTCGCCCAGCTTGCCTGCGCCCAGCCATTTGCGGAACGCTTCGGCGCGGTCCTTGACGTACCCGGCCTGAACCAGATAGTCGGCAAAATGCGGACGGGCCGGCGCGTTGCCGCTGTCACCCAGCCCTTGCTGAATGGCCCGAGCACCTTCCAAGGCCCCCGGCATGCCTTTAAGCGCCAGCTTGCGGCTTATTTCTTCAGCCCGCAGCCAGCGCCCATCATGCAATGTGGCAATGGCGTCGAGCAGTGCCGGGGCGTTGAGGTCGAAACCATAACCCAGCACATGAATCGTCGCCCCACCCCAGGTGCAGGACAATTCGATGCCGTTAATCAACGTCATGTTCAAGGCCTGCGCCGCTGCGCGGGCTTCTTCAAGGCCCTCAAGTGTATCGTGATCGGTCAGGGCCAGGACTCGCACACCTTTCTCGAACGCACGCGCAACCAACGCCGCCGGCGCCAAAGCGCCATCAGAAGCCGTGCTATGGCAATGCAAGTCTATTTCCACGGGGATTTAATAACCTCTAGCTGACGCTTTCGCTGTCATTGATGTTTGTTATTATGCCGCCACATCCTGCTTCTGGCTGCCACTGTGAAACAATTCATCGACTTCATCCCGCTGTTACTGTTTTTCATCGTCTACAAAATCGAGCCACGCATCGTCGATATTGCCGGGCATAGCCTGACCGTCGGGGGTATCTACAGCGCTACGGCGATGTTGATCATCAGCTCCCTGGTGGTATACGGCATTCTGTTTTTGAAACAGCGCAAGCTCGAAAAAAGCCAATGGCTGACCCTGATCGCCTGCCTGGTTTTTGGCAGCCTGACCCTGGCCTTCCACAGCGAAACCTTCCTTAAGTGGAAAGCGCCCGTGGTGAACTGGTTGTTTGCACTGGCCTTTGCCGGTAGCCACTTCATCGGCGACAAGCTGCTGATCAAACGCATCATGGGCCATGCACTGACCCTTCCCGATGCAGTATGGACCCGCCTGAACCTGGCCTGGATCGGCTTTTTCCTGTTTTGCGGCGCGGCCAACCTGTTCGTTGCGTTCACCTATCAGAGCATCTGGGTCGACTTTAAAGTATTCGGCAGCCTGGGCATGACGGTGCTATTCCTGATCGCTCAGGGCATCTACCTGTCACGCCACCTGCATGACACCGACTCCGCACCGACCAACACAAAATCCGAGGACTGACATGCTCTACGCAATCATTTCCACAGACGTTGAAAACTCACTTGAAAAACGCCTGAGTGTTCGTCCGGCGCACCTTGAGCGGTTGACTCAGCTAAAAGAACAAGGCCGCTTGATTTTGGCTGGCCCGCACCCGGCAATCGACAGCAATGATCCGGGCGCTGCCGGCTTTACCGGTAGCCTGGTGGTTGCCGAGTTCGAGTCCCTGAGCGCTGCCCAGGCCTGGGCCGATGTCGATCCTTACGTGGGCGCGGGCGTATACGCCAATGTGATCGTCAAGCCGTTCAAGCAAGTCCTGCCTTAATCCGGGCTATCTTTGCCAGTGACCGCCGCAAATTGCCGCGGCCACTGGCTAAAATCGAGTGAGACATGAGCGACCTGTTACTGATAGATGATGACCAGGAGCTGTGTGAGCTCTTGAGCAGTTGGTTAAGCCAGGAAGGCTTTGAGGTACGCGCCTGCCACGATGGCCTGAGCGCCCGCAAGGCGCTGCTCGATTCCAGCCCCGACGCCGTGGTACTGGATGTCATGTTGCCGGACGGCAGCGGCCTGGAGTTGCTCAAGCAACTGCGCCACGACCACCCAGACCTGCCGGTGCTGATGCTGTCCGCTCGCGGCGAACCGCTGGACCGAATCCTGGGGCTTGAACTGGGCGCCGATGATTATCTGGCCAAACCCTGTGACCCCCGTGAACTGACTGCACGCCTGCGTGCTGTACTGCGACGCAGCCACCCGGCGGCGGTGTCCAGCCAAATGGAACTGGGCGATCTGTGCTTCAGCCCGGTACGCGGTGTTGTCACGATCAATGAACATGACATTGTCCTGACAGTGTCCGAAAGCCGTTTGCTTGAGGCATTACTGCGTCAGCCGGGCGAGCCGCTGGACAAACAGGAGCTCGCGCAAATTGCCCTGGGCCGCAAGTTGACCCTCTACGACCGCAGCCTCGATATGCACGTCAGCAACCTGCGTAAAAAGATAGGCCCGCACCCCGATGGCCGCCCGCGCATCGTCGCCTTGCGCAGCCGGGGCTATTTCTATAGCGCGTAATGCGGACCCAGACGTTGTCGCCGCTGCCACAGGCTGCGCACCTTCGCTTTTCCCCCACAGACACGGGGTCGCGCGGCAACCCGTCGCAGCCTGCAGCCGTGACTGGAAAAGCCCACGAATGCGTCGCACACAAGCCTTTTGTCAATCTACGCCCAAACCGTCTTTACCTAAGCTTTACGCTTGACTGACAGCAACTGACCTTGATCTCCCTAAACTGGGCGCATCCGGATTCACCGGAATCGTAATAAGGAGACACACCATGCGTAAGACTCTAATTGCTTTGATGTTTGCTGCAGCCCTGCCAACCGTCGCAATGGCCATGCCTGGTGGCGACGGCCCAATGGGTCCACGTCACGGCGGTGAGCACGGTCGCGGTGATGCCCCTTACAGCCAACTGGACCTGAGCCGCGAACAGCGCCAGCAGATTGGCAAGTTGATGGGCGAACAAATGCACGAACGCAAACAACTGGTTGAGAAGTACCTGGAAAAACTCCCGGCGGCTGATCAAAAAGCACTGAAAGACGAAATCGCTGCCAAGCAACAGAAAACTCAGAGCGATATTCGTGCCTTGCTCAAACCTGATCAGCAAAAAACCTTCGACGAGCTGCAAAAAAAACGCGCTGAGCGTCAAGCCGAATGGAAACAGTTCCAGGAGTGGAAAGCACAACAGGCTCCAAAAGCGCAATAATCTGCATGTTTGCCAAGCCCAGCGGCCCCCAGCCGTTGGGCTTTGCTCGTTTGAATCATCGACTTGTGAGGAACTGCCGTGCGATCACTGTTTTGGCGCATTCTGGCCAGCTTTTGGCTGGCGATAGCCTTGGTCGCAGGGTTATCGATCCTGTTGGGGCACATGCTCAATCAGGACACCTGGATCCTTAGCCGCCATCCCGGCCTCAATAATCTGGCGCAGCAGTGGACCGAACGCTTCGAAACCCAAGGCCCGGACGCGGCCCAGGAGTTGCTCGAACGGCGCAAACGCCGCTATCACATTGACGTACAAGTACTCAACGAGAGTGGCGACCCTGTGGTGGCGGGCACATTCCCGCGCCGGGCTGCCGCCTGGGAAGCTCGTCAGGGGCATGGCAGGGAAGAACTGCCCTGGCGCCGCCTGACCGTCGAATACACCAGCCCAAAGACCGCCGAAACCTATTTGCTGATTTATCGCATCCCGAACCCCGAACTCGACGCCTGGCACCGTAAAAGCCTGATCTGGCCGCTCAGCGCGCTGGGGATCGCGCTGGTGGTGCTCACCTTGTTCAGCTTGCTGGTGACGCTGTCGATAACCCGCCCGCTTAGCCGCTTGCGCGTCGCGGTGCATGATCTGGGGCAAACCACCTACCAGCAAAACAGCCTGGCGCAACTGGCGTCGCGGCGTGATGAGTTTGGCGTGCTGGCGACTGACTTCAACCGCATGGGCGCCCGTCTGCAAAGTTTGATTGGCAGCCAGCGCCAGTTGCTGCGCGACGTGTCCCACGAACTGCGCTCGCCATTGGCGCGGTTGCGCATCGCGCTGGCACTGGCCGAACGTGCCGGCCCCGAAGAACGCGAAAAGCTCTGGCCACGCCTGACGCGTGAGTGCGATCGCCTGGAATCATTGATCAGCGAAATTCTGACATTGGCCAGGGTAGATGCCGATCAGGCCAGCGCTGAACACATCGAGTTGAACCTGCTGCTCAACGCCGTCCAAAAAGACGCCTCTCTGGCGGCCCCCGAACAACCGGTGCAACTCAATGCCGAGCCCGGTTTAAGCCTCAGCGGCTGGCCGACCATGATCGAACGGGCAGTCGATAACCTGCTGCGTAATGCACAACGCTTCAACCCGTCGGGGCAGCCTATTGAGTTAACTGCCGCACGCACTGGCGAACACATTGCCATTCGCGTGCGCGACCACGGGCCGGGAGTGGCTGAAGAATATCTGGCACAACTGGGCGAGCCATTTTTCCGCGCACCGGGCCAAACGGCTGCCGGGCATGGATTAGGTTTGGCCATTGCCCGCCGTGCGGCTGAACGCCATGGCGGACGATTGGTGTTGGGCAATCACCCTGAGGGGGGGTTTATTGCCACGCTGGAACTGCCATTGGAACCCAACGCCAGCCTGTAGGAGCAAACGTGCTCCTACAAAAGGCATGCATGTGTATTACACCGACCACGCCTTGACGAACTCGGCGCTGCTCACTTTCGGCGCATCTCGCAGTTCATTCTGCGGGGTGCCCAAGTACAGGAACGCAACCACTTCTTCCCCATCGGTCAGCCCCAGGCCCTTGGCCACATGGGCGTTATACGACAGCTCGCCGGTGCGCCATACCGCGCCAATGCCCTGAGCGTAGGCCGCCAGTTCAATCGCGTGAGCGGCGCAGCCCGCTGTAATCAATTGCTCAGACTTGGGCACTTTGAAGTGATCCTGCAAGCGAGCGATGACCACCACCACCAGCGGCGCACGCAATGGCATGGCACGGGCCTTGTCCAGTGCGGCCTGAGTGACGTCGCCACCCTGCCCCTGCACAGCTTCGGCGAGGATTTCACCCAATTGATTGCGCGCCTCGCCTTCAACGGTCAAAAAACGGTAAGGCCGCAGTTGACCATGGTCCGGCGCGCGCAAGGCCGCCGCAAACAGGACTTCGCGTTGCTCGGCCGACGGCGCAGGGTCCAGCAAGCGCGGAGCAGAAACACGGTGAAGCAAAGCGTCGAGAGCCTCCATTGGCCACCTCCTGAAGAAAATGTGCGGCTATTCTAACGGTATCCACCGAAGGTCTGGCGGTTTACATAACCCGGCCCACAGGTAGAATGGCGCCCCCCTTCTTGCCCGAGCTGACTTCATGGCGTTGCCGACCTTACGGATCATCGGTTTTATTATCGGCATCTTCCTGATTACGCTCGCCGTAAGCATGGCCGTGCCGATGCTGACGCTGGTCATTTTTGAGCGCATGGGCGACTTGCCATCCTTTCTGTGGGCCAGCCTGATTACCTTCGTCGCCGGTCTGGCTCTAGTGATTCCTGGGCGCCCGGAGCAAGTGCACCTGCGCCCGCGCGATATGTACCTGCTGACAGTCTCCAGTTGGCTGGTGGTGTGTATTTTCGCCGCGCTGCCCTTTTTGCTGACGCAGCACATCAGTTACACCGACTCGTTTTTCGAAAGCATGTCCGGAATCACCGCTACCGGCTCGACCGTATTAAGCGGCCTGGACACCATGTCACCCGGCATTCTGATGTGGCGCTCGATGCTCCACTGGCTCGGCGGCATCGGCTTTATCGCCATGGCGGTAGCGATTCTGCCGTTGCTGCGCATCGGCGGCATGCGCCTGTTCCAGACCGAGTCATCTGACCGCTCCGAAAAAGTCATGCCCCGCTCGCACATGGTGGCGCGTCTGATTGTGGCCACTTATGTCAGCATCACCATCGTCGGCAGTCTGGCGTTCTGGTGGGCGGGCATGAGCGTGTTCGACGCGATCAACCACGCGATGTCAGCGATTTCCACCGGCGGGTTCTCGACGTCTGATCAGTCGCTGGCCAAGTGGACGCAACCGGCGGTGCACTGGGTGGCGATTGCGGTGATGATTCTTGGCAGCCTGCCGTTTACCTTGTACGTCGCCACCTTGCGCGGTCATCGCCGAGCGCTGATCAAGGATCAACAGGTCCAAGGCTTGCTCGGGCTACTGGTGGTGACCTGGCTCGTACTCGGCACCTGGTTGTGGTGGACCACTCACATGCCGTGGTGGGACGCTTTCCGCCACGTGGCCCTCAACGTGACATCCGTGGTGACCACCACCGGCTTTGCACTGGGCGACTACAGCCTGTGGGGCAATTTCTCACTGATGCTGTTTTTCTATCTGGGCTTTATCGGCGGCTGTTCGGGCTCGACAGCAGGCGGGATCAAGATTTTCCGCTTTCAAGTCGCCTATATCCTGCTCAAGGCCAACCTTAACCAATTGATTCACCCACGAGCGGTGATCAAGCAGAAATACAACGGCCACCGTCTCGACGAAGAAATCGTGCGCTCGATTCTGACCTTTTCGTTCTTCTTTGCTATCACCATCTGCGTGATCGCATTGGCACTGTCGCTGCTTGGACTGGACTGGATGACGGCTCTCACCGGCGCCGCCAGCACTGTATCCGGCGTGGGGCCGGGGCTGGGTGAAATCATCGGGCCGTCCGGCAACTTCGCCAGCCTGCCGGATGCCGCCAAGTGGATCCTGTCACTCGGCATGTTGCTTGGGCGCCTGGAGATCATTACCGTGTTCGTATTGTGCATTCCAGCGTTTTGGCGCCACTGATTCACATCGCCAAACCCGCTCCCACTGCGATGGGTACGGTCATTCAAGAGGTCACCATGGGCCAGATCCTGTCACTGCGTCATTACCGTCACGACGTGATTGCGCACAGCCATGAGCACGCGCAAGTGGTGATCAGCTTGTCCGGCAAGCTCGACTTCGAGGTCGACGGCCGCGTCCGCCTGCTGCGTCAACAGCATCTGGTCGTGGTACCCGCAGGCGCGCATCATACCTGCGGCAGTGAACAAGGCAGCCATTGCCTGGTACTCGATGTGCCAGACCAGGATTGGCTGGGCGAATCGCTGGGCAGCCATGCCGACGCCAGCCGCCGCCTGCTCGACAATGCCGGGCATTTAAGCCTGGATGCCAAACAGCACCAGTTGGTGAGTTGGCTGGCCAGTAGCCCGATGAACGACCCCGTGATTGCACGCCAAGGCGCCATCTTGCTGTTGGCCAGCCTCAATAACAGCGCCGCCGAGTCGGTTGCGGCAAAACGGCTGCCGTTTGCCGCGCTGGACGCCTACATCGATCAACATGCCGCCTACCCGCTTCAAGTCGCGGATCTGGCCCGTATCGCCGGTTTGTCCTGCGCCCGCTTGCACAGCCGCTTTCTCAGTGAATGCGGGCTCACGCCCATGGATTACATCCGCCAGCGCCGTCTGAACAGCGCATTGCAGTTGTTGCGTCACAGCCATCTGCCGGTAGGTGAAGTCGCCAGCCAGGTCGGCTACGCGTCGCAAAGCGCTTTTAGCGCTGCAATGCTGCGCGAATTTGGCGCCTCGCCCTCGGCATTGCGCCGCGAGTCTGGCGACAACTGAGGCAAGCCTGGCGACAGACAGCTCAGCCGCCCGCCCCTTAAACTGCTCGCCTTGCCTGTATCGACTTAAGGATTGCAATGACCCCGCGTACCGCCTTGGGCGCCCTGCATATTGGCGCGTTGATGTTCGGCCTGACCGGCGTGTTCGGCAAACTCGCCGCCGCGTCGGCCTCCATTATTGTGTTTGGCCGCGCCGGCTTCGCGGTGCTGGCACTCGCCTGCTTTGCGGCACTGGCCAAAGGCACGAGCTGGAAAAAACTGGCGCTGCGCGACGCACGCAACCTGTTGATCAGCGGCTTGTTGCTGGCTGGGCATTGGGTCAGCTTTTTCGTGGCGGTGAAGATTGCCGGGGTGGCGATTGCGACCTTGGGCTTTGCCAGCTTTCCGGCGTTTACAGTCATTCTGGAAGGGCTGATTTTCCGTGAGCGCATCCGCCTTAACGAAATTGTGCTGGTGGTGCTGGTCAGCGTTGGCCTGATTCTGGTGACCCCAAGCTTTGATCTGGCCAGTCAGGCCACTGAAGGACTGCTCTGGGCAATTGCCAGCGGCCTATTGTTCTCACTGTTGTCGCTGAATAACCGGGCCAACTCCGGGCGGGTTCCAGCCGTGCAGGCGGCAATGTGGCAAAACGCGGTGGTCGCCTTGTGCCTGCTGCCTTTCGCCGCGCCGGGCCTGAGCGAGGTGCGTGCGCAGGACTGGTTGTGGATCGGCCTGCTGGGCGTGTTCTGCACCGGCGTTGCGCACAGCCTGTTTGTCGCCAGTCTGGCGGTGATCAAGGCCCGCACCGCCGCCGTGGTCTTCGCTCTGGAACCGGTGTATGGCATCACCCTGGCGTGGCTGCTGTTCCACGAAACCCCGACCGTGCGCATGCTGCTCGGCGGCATGTTGATCATCGTCGCGATTGTCGTGTCGAGTCGCATGGCCAGCGGCCCGCCCCCGGCTAAAGGAGCACTTGATTCAGCGACTCACTAAGCCCGGTCGTTATGGCCAAGGTCGCGCTGCGGGTCGATCTGGTCGCGCACCCGCTGCTTGAGCACCTTGGCCTCTGGAAAGCCGCCATCGGCCTTGCGCTCCCAGATTTGCACGCCGTCACAGGTAATACGGAACACCCCACCAGTGGCCGGTTCCAGCGCAACCCGGCCCAGATCGTCGGCGAAGGTGCTGAGCAGCTCTTGCGCCAGCCACGCAGCGCGAAGCAACCACTGACATTGCGTGCAATAAGTAATGACAATTTGCGGCTTGCTGGCAGACATGTTTCTCAAACTCCTGGAGTGAAAGGCGCCGCTATAATAGCCGCCTTTGTCGCTTGCCCAGAGACCCATGATGCGCCGCCTGCTGATCTGCCTGATCCTGTTTTTATGCCCATTAGGGCTGTTTGCCGCTGAAAAAACACAACCGAAAATCGGCCTGGTGTTATCCGGCGGCGCAGCCCGTGGCCTGGCCCATGTCGGCGTGCTCAAAGCACTGGAAGAACAAGGCATTCACATTGATGCCATCGCTGGCACCAGCATGGGCGCGGTGATCGGCGGTCTGTATGCCTCGGGTTACAAGATCGACGAACTGGAAAAACTCGCGCTGAGCATCGACTGGCAAAAGGCCTTGTCTGACAGCCCCGCCCGAGAAGACGTACCGTTTCGACGCAAACAGGACGACCGTGATTTTCTGGTCAGACAAAAACTCAGTTTTCGCGACGATGGCAGCCTCGGTCTGCCATTGGGGGTGATTCAGGGGCAAAACCTCGCGTTACTGCTCGAAAGCCTGTTAGCCCACAGCAGCGACATTCGCGACTTCGACAAGCTGCCCATCCCGTTCCGCGCGGTGGCAACCGACATCGTCAATGGCGAGAAAGTCGTGTTTCGCAAAGGCCACTTACCGCAAGTCATCCGCGCCAGCATGTCGATCCCGGCGGTGTTTGCGCCGGTTGAAATCAATGGCCAGTTGCTGGTCGATGGTGGCATGGTCGACAACATCCCGGTGGACGTGGCGCGCGAGATGGGTGTCGACAGAGTGATTGTGGTCGACATCGGTACCCCGCTGCGCGGGCGCAAGCAACTCAACACTGTATTCGACATTCTTAACCAATCCATCACCCTGATGACCCGAAGCAACTCTGAAGTACAGCTGGCGTCATTGAAGCCGAACGACATACTGATTCAGCCTGCACTTGCCAGCATTGGCGCGACTGATTTTGGCCGCTCAGAAGAGATCATCAATGCCGGGTATCGCGCCACACAGATCCTTGAACAACGTATGGCAAGCCTGCGCCAACCCGCCGATGCGCAACTGACCAGCGCCCGCTCCGCCGAGGAGCGGACCCCGGTCATTACAGCGATCAAGATCGAAAACGACTCGAAAATCGATGACTCGGTCATCCGCTATTACATTCGCCAGCCCGTCGGTGAGCCGCTCGACCTGGCCCGCCTGCAACGAGACATGGGCACGCTGTATGGCCTGGATTATTTTGACCAGGTGCAATACCGCGTGGCGCACAAGGGCCAGGATCGAACGCTGGTGATCACGGCCCGAGCCAAGCGCAGCGGCACTGATTACCTGCGACTGGGGATCAATCTGTCAGACGACATGCGCGGAGGCAGTGCGTTTAATCTGGGCGCCAGCTACCGGGTCAACGGCATCAATCGGCTGGGCGCCGAGTGGCTGACGCGGGCGCAGATTGGCGATCAGCAAGAGTTGTACAGCGAGTTCTACCAGCCGCTGGATGCTGGCTCGCGCTACTTTGTCGCGCCGTATATCAATGCCCAGTCACAGAACATCGAAGCCATTCTCGATAACGACCCCATCGCTGAGTACCGCCTGGAGCGCTACGGATTTGGCCTGAACTTCGGTCGTCAAATTGGTAACAGTGGTGAAATCCGTGTAGGCGTCGGTGAAGCTTGGGGTGAGGCCAATGTGCGAATTGGCGAACGTGATTTACCAAGCGCCAGCTTCAATGAGGGCTTCTATGACGTGAAGTATTCATTCGATTCATTGGACAACGTCTATTTTCCGCACTCCGGCGAAGATATCAGCCTGAGCATGCGCCAATTTGAACCTGGACTGGGCTCGGATGAGCGTTACCGCCAATGGGAATTCAATCTGGACAAGGCCTTGAGCTCAGGTCCGAACACCTGGATTTTGGGCGGGCGTTATGGGCGAACGCTGGATCAGGCCAACATCGTCACGTCGAGTTTCTTGCTCGGCGGTGCGCGGCAGTTGTCGGGGTTCAGGCAGGACTCGATTTCGGGGCAGAACATCAGCCTGATGCGTGCCGTTTACTACCGCCGCCTGACGCCGCGCTCGTACTTGCCGTTTGATTTCCCGCTGTATGCCGGTGCCTCACTGGAACGTGGTCGCGCCTGGAATAACGACAATGAATTCGACAGCGGCTATATCAATGCAGCGAGCATTTTTATCGGCTTTGACACACCGCTGGGCCCGTTGAATTTCAGCTATGGCGTCAACACGGACAGTCAGCAGGCGCTGTATTTGAACTTGGGGCAGACGTTTTAAAGGCTGATGCCTCTATTTTTGTGGAAGCGGCCGAAGGCTGTAATCTTTTGATTTTCAAGATCACAAGATCGCAGCCTTCGTCAGCTCACACAGAATGTGAGAAGCCTCGAAAATTATTGTTTCTCGAGGTTTTCCAGGATTCGCTTGTGCACGCGTAGACAGATGCGCTGCTCTTCTTCATCAACACCGACAAACAGCTCTTGGCGCAGCGCGCTGGCAATGGCCTCGATCTGTGCGATCAAAGGCCGTGCAGAATCACTTAAGACGATTTTCTTGGCCCGGCGATCTTCCAGCACCGCGTGGCGTTGCACCAGCCCTTGCGCTTCAAGGCTGTCGAGCAAGCGCGCCAGGGTCGGCCCTTCTACACCAACGCTCTGTGCCAACTCGCGTTGAGTCGGCACAGTGTCAAATCGCGCCAAATGCAGCAGTACCAGCCAGCGCGCTTGTGATAAGCCCAGACCGGCCAGGCGTCGATCCAGTTCAGCGCGCCAGCCACGGGACATTTGGGCCAGTTGCATACCAAAGCGGTGTTGATCGGTTAACGGCATAAAAAACTCAACGGTTAGACTGAAATAGAGTGAAACTAATTGTTAGTCAGCTAAGCATGGAGCTTGCTCATAGGCAAGGTCTATAAGTCAATCAATTCGTTACTTTCTGATAACCGTTACATCTCAAACTCGGATTGCAGAGCGGCGCGCACACAGTACAGCACGCCTTCGGGCACCCGCCCCTTGAACTGTTCGGCAATGCTGGCGACGCTTGGCAACTCGCCTTCGCCATCCAGGAACGCATCCTGCACTTCTTCCATCAGGTCTTCGGGCAAGTCCAGGGCCTGCTCCAGCGACAACTCCTGCCGACCGATGGCTTCTGCCAGCATCGTGTAGACGTTCTTTTCAGAGCATTGCAACTGCCCGGAAATCTGCAGCGGGGTCATACCGGCGCGCGCCAGGCTGATCAGTTCGTGGCGAATGTCCGCGACCACTTTCGGGGTGTCGGCCTGCCCGCCCAACACGTCGAGGAACGCCTCGCCGTAGCGCTCCAGCTTGCGCGCACCAATGCCACTGACCTTGGCCATGTCGGACAACGAAGTCGGCTGGCTGCGCAACATTTCGAGCAAGGTCGAATCGGGAAAGATGACGTAAGGCGGCACGCCATGCTCTTCAGCCAGCTTGCGCCGCAAGGCACGCAAGGCCTCCCACTGTTCGCGCTCGTCGCCACGAACCAATTGGCTGGCCGGACTGGCAGAACTGCTCTTGACCGAGGTTTGCGGCTTGAGCTCGCGACGCAGCTCCAGTGTCACTTCACCGCGTAGCAACGGGCGGCAGGTGTCGCTCAGACGCAACCCGCCATAACCTTCAATATCAATGTCAGCCAAACCACGGGCCACCAATTGACGGAACAGCGTGCGCCATTCGCCCTCTGCACGGGCTTTGCCAACACCGAACACCGACAGATGCTGATGCCCCATGCTGCGGGTTTTTTCGTTCTCACGGCCCAGCAACACGTCGATCAAGTGCCCGGTGCCATAACGCTGACCCGTACGGTATATCGCTGACAACGCCTGACGCGCAGGTTCGGTGGCGTCCCAGGTTTGCACGCCGTCGACGCAGTTGTCGCAATGCCCACAAGGCTGAGGCATGTCTTCATCAAAATAAGCGAGCAAGGTCTGACGACGGCAGCGGGTTTCTTCACACAGAGCCAACATGGCGTCGAGCTTATGGTGCTCCAGACGCTTGTGGCGCTCATCGCCTTCAGAGTTTTGCAGCATTTGCTTGAGCATCACCACATCTTGCAGGCCGTAGGCCATCCACGCGTCAGCCGGCAAACCGTCACGGCCTGCGCGCCCGGTTTCCTGGTAATAGGCCTCGAGGGATTTGGGCAGGTCCAGGTGGGCCACGAAGCGCACGTTGGATTTGTCGATGCCCATGCCGAACGCAATGGTCGCGACCATGATCAGCCCTTCCTCGTTGAGGAAGCGCTTTTGGTTGGCGGCACGCGTCTCGCTGGGCAAGCCCGCGTGATACGGCAGGGCCGGGAAACCTTGATCGCAGAGAAACTGCGCCACTTCGTCGACTTTTTTGCGCGACAGGCAATAGACGATGCCGGCATCGCTGCGCCGCTCAGAGAGAAATGCCAGCAACTGCTTGCGCGGCTGCTCTTTGGGCACAATGCGATAAAAAATATTCGGCCGGTCAAAGCTCGACAAAAAGCGCTCCGCGTCCTGCAGATGCAGACGGGTCACGATTTCTTCACGGGTCCGCTTGTCAGCCGTGGCAGTCAGGGCGATGCGCGGCACATGCGGAAACATTTCGGCCAGTTGGCCCAATTGCAGGTATTCGGGACGGAAGTCGTGCCCCCACTGCGACACACAATGCGCTTCATCAATGGCAAACAGGGCGATGTCCAGGCCCTGCAGAAACGCCATCATCCGCGGCTGCACCAGGCGCTCAGGCGCCAGGTAGAGCATTTTGACTTCGCCACGCTTGATACGGCTGGCCAGCTCTCGTTGCTGTTCAGCGCTCAGCGTCGAGTTCAGGGCGGCGGCGGCCACTCCCAGCTCTTCAAGCGTGGCCACCTGATCATCCATCAGCGCGATCAACGGCGAGACCACTACCGCCAGTCCATCGCGCAGCAAGGCCGGCACCTGAAAGCACAAGGACTTGCCGCCGCCGGTGGGCATCAGCACTAAAGCGTCGCCACCACTGGCCACGCGCTCAATAATGTCACCTTGTCGGCCACGGAAACTGTCGTAGCCGAAGATGTCTTTGAGTACGCGTTGAGCCTGTTCGAGCATAGAAACTCCAGAAATCGCCGAAACACCCCTGCGCCAGCGGGATCCGGCGCGGCCGCAAGCATCTGAAAAAGCTCGGGCGCAGGGCGCTGGATCCGCTGCATGAACCGCAGGGCATCACAAAACGCGGCAGTATACCCGAGCACTCCCTCGCGCAGGGCGCTCTGATTGCAGTGCCGATCACCGGGAAGTGATGGCAAATGTGCCCTGCGACTGGCTTGGAAGCTCAAGAAAGCCTAGAATTCGTTATTGTTTATTTTCTAGGTAGTCCTTCAATGTCCTTCGCTGAGCAACTAACCCGCCTGCAAGCCTTCCTCGACGCTGACGAGCTGCATGACGAGGCGCTGGACTACGTAGCCACTCACGGCTACCTGACGGCTCTTTCCATCTGCAGCGAAGAAGTCCCTGAGCGCGAGTGGATTGATGCGATCTTCTCCGAAGCCCCGCATTACAAGGACGACGCCCAGCGCGCCGAGATCGAAGGCACCCTCATTCAACTCAAGGCGCACATCGCTCGCCAACTGGCTTCGGATGAAGAATTCGAACTGCCCTGCGATCTGGATCTGGGCGACGAGCCAGACGATTCCGATTTGCGCGGCTGGTGTGTCGGTTTCATGGAAGGCGTTTTCATGCGCGAAGCCGCCTGGTTCGAAACCGCCGAAGAAGAAGTCAGCGAGATGCTGCTGCCGATCATGGTGGGGTCGGGTCTGTTCGACGACCAGCCTGAATTCGCTGACATCGCTCAGGACGCCAACCTGATGGACGACATGATTGTCCAGATCCCGGAAGCCCTGACCGCTTTGTACCTGCTGTGCAACGCACCTGACGAAAAGCCGGCCATCCTCAAGCCGCGTCATCACTGATTCAGTGACTCAACCCCCTTTCAACAGCCGTTCGCGGCTGTTGCGCTATGTTCTGTTTGCCATTGGCTGGCTGAGCGTAGTGCTGGGGGTTATTGGTATCTTCCTGCCAGTTTTACCTACTACCCCCTTTCTGTTATTGGCTACCGCCTGCTTTGCGCGCAGTTCTCCGCGCTTTTACCAATGGCTGGTCGAGCATCCTCGGCTGGGGCCATGGATCCGTGATTATCTGGACGGCAACGGCATTCCGCTCAAGGGCAAGGTCTACGCCATTGGGTTGATGTGGCTGAGCATTGGCGTGTCTTGCTTCCTGGTGCCATTGCCGTGGGCACGCGGCTTTATGCTGACCAGCGCGGTGCTGGTGAGCATTTACATCCTGCGGCAAAAAACCCTGGAAAAGCGTTAAGCCGCTCTCTGTTTTGGGTGGGAGCTGCCAAAGGCTGCGATCTTTTGAGGGTTGAAAGATCGAAGCCTCCGCCAGCTCCCACAAATGGCGTTACTGCGATTTATCGCCATGGTTACGCTGATAAGTCTCAGCGCCCATGGCTTCTATTTGCCCTCCGATCAGCGCTTCAAACGGGCGCAGCAGAGGGGCGAATGAAGCGGGCGCTTCGAGAATGTCCAGCGCCTGCACGATGGCTTCCACGGTCGACAAGGCGCCCGGCCCAGGGGCTTTACGCAGCCGATAACGCGATTGCGCGCCTTCGGGCAAGGTCACGCGGGGTAGTTGCGCCAGCAATGGGTTGAGGTGCAGCAGCTTGCGCGCTTTGCGCCATGTGCCATCCGGCACCACCAGCAACAGCGGTTGCTCCTCGCCAATACCCGGCTGGAGCAATTGCGCGCCCTCCCCCGGAAACAACAAGCACGCCTGATACTCCGGCGGGCTGAGCATGCTCTGCAGGTCCTCAAACACTTCGCCCACTCGCAACTCGGCATTGCTCAACCCCAAGGCTGCCAGACGCGCAGTGTTCAGCGCATGGTTGACCTCACTCGGATGCTGTAACAACAAGACACGGGTGCGGCTGTGCAATTGTGGGATCAATTCGCACAGGCAGTGCGTTTGCGGGCGCAAGCAGCGAGGGCATTGTGCTCGGGACATAGAGGTAAAGCTCTCGTTCAGGGTTGATTGAGCTGCGCTTTGAGCAGATCACGGAAGGTTTGGATCAGCGGCTCTCGACTGCGGCCACGGCGTACGATCATTGAAAACGGTGCCTGATAACCAAAGGTCGCTGGCAGCAGCACGCGCAAGTCGCCCTTTTCTACCCAAGGCTCGGCGTAATGCTCGGGCAAGTAGCCAATATAAGCACCCGACAGCACCAGAATCAGTTGCGCCTCCATGCTGTCGACGGTTGCTGCACTGTGCTTGAAGCCGTGCCGCGCCAGTTCGGCCTGGCTCCAGTAACCGCGTCCGACCATGCGCTGCTGAGTAATCACCGGCTCGGGAATCCGCCGCTCGCTGAACAGAGGATGCCGCGTGCTGCAATACAACCAGTGTTGCTCGCGATACAGCGGCTGATAGACCAGACCGCTCATGCGCGAAGAAAATGCGCCAATGGCCAAGTCCAACCGATTGTCTTGCACACCCAGCTGCAATTCGTAGGGGCTCATGACTGACAAATGCAGGTGCACGGCCGGGTGCTCCTGGCTGTAGGCGCCAATGGCCTCGGCAAAGGGCAAGGCCTTATCGCTGACGGTGGAATCAATGACACCCAGATTGAGCGTGCCGCGCAGTTCGCCCTTGAGCGCGGCGGCATATTGCTCAAAGCCCTCCAGCTCGCCTAACAGGCGCAAGGTTTCCTGATGAAACAATTCGCCTTTGCTGGTCAGGGTGAACCCGCCTCGACCGCGATGGCACAGCACCAGCCCCAGTTTGGACTCAAGCTGGCTCATGTAGGTGCTGATGGCCGAGGTCGACAGGTTGAGTGCCTGCTGCGCATTGGCGAAACCCTGATGCCTGACCACGCTGGCAAAAATTCTTAATAGTTTTAGATCGGGTAAAGCGTTGCTCATGAATGACTCACTTTCTACATCTGTCTTGGGGGCGAGCTGGCCTCAGCTCGCTCCTACGGGCGATGTTGAGCCTAAATTTTGAGGCCCAAGTCTAACCCGAGCCTTGCCCTTAGTTTAGAAAAACCTGAAGTAAGTATTTGCCCGCAGGGATTCTTCCCGGCGCGCCCCTTTCGCAGAATCGGCCGCAATAACCACAACAGACGACGAGGCCTATCCCGTGGAAAAAATTCTTCATCAACCACTGGGCGGTAATGAAATGCCGCGCTTCGCCGGCATCGCCACCATGATGCGCCTGCCGCACCTGCAATCGGCCGCTGGCCTGGACGCTGCCTTTATTGGCGTACCTCTGGACATCGGTACTTCGTTGCGCGCCGGTACCCGTTTTGGTCCGCGCGAGATCCGCGCCGAGTCAGTGATGATCCGCCCTTACAACATGGCCACAGGGGCTGCGCCATTTGACTCGCTGTCGGTGGCCGACATCGGCGATGTGGCAATCAATACCTTCAATCTGCTGGACGCTGTGCGCATCATCGAAGAAGCCTACGACGAAATCCTTGAGCACAATGTCATCCCGCTGACCCTGGGCGGGGATCACACCATCACCCTGCCGATCCTGCGGGCCATTCATAAGAAGCACGGCAAGGTCGGCCTGGTGCATATCGATGCGCACGCTGATGTGAACGATCACATGTTTGGCGAGAAAATCGCCCACGGCACCACGTTCCGCCGCGCCGTAGAAGAAGGCTTGCTGGACTGTGACCGGGTCGTGCAAATCGGCCTGCGCGCCCAGGGCTACACCGCTGAAGACTTCAACTGGAGCCGAAAACAAGGTTTCCGCGTGGTTCAGGCTGAAGAGTGCTGGCACAAATCCTTGGCCCCGCTGATGGCTGAAGTACGGGAAAAAGTCGGCGATGGTCCGGTGTACCTGAGCTTTGACATCGACGGTATCGACCCTGCATGGGCTCCCGGCACCGGCACACCGGAAATCGGCGGACTGACCACCATTCAAGCCATTGAGGTGATTCGCGGCTGCCAAGGCCTCGACCTGATCGGCTGCGATCTGGTAGAAGTCTCGCCGCCGTACGACACCACCGGCAACACCTCGTTGCTGGGCGCAAACCTGCTCTACGAAATGCTCTGCGTATTGCCCGGCGTAGCCCATCGCTGAGGCCCGCTCATGAGCGCACACGATGAGGTTTTAAGCGCTGCCGCCGATCTGGTGTCAGCCTTCGCCCGCAATGATCGCGAGGCTTACTTCGGCGCCTTCAGCGTAGATGCCAGCTTTGTGTTTTACACCTTGCCCCAGCCACTGCTGAGTCGCGATGCCTACCAGGCGTTGTGGGACAGCTGGCGGCAGGAGGAAGGGTTCGAGGTGCTGTCGTGCACCTCGAGTAACGCTTTTGTCAGCCTGCAAGGTGACATGGCGATTTTTGTGCATGACGTGGCCACCGAGCTGCGCATGCAAGGGGAGCAATTCTTTAGCCAGGAGCGCGAGACCATTGTCTTCAAGAGACAACGGTCTGGCACACAAGAACAAGAAGGCCTGTGGCTGGCCTGTCACGAACATTTATCCGCTATGCCGGAAGGGCTGCCGCCCCCTTAGCCAATGTGATCGGAGATGATCATGAATAATAAAAATAACCAAAATACTGTGCGTCAAATTGAAACCCACGGCGTCGAACAGATTCCGGACAACGAGCGCAATGCCAGACCCAGCGATTTGTTTCGACTGATTTTCGGCGGCGCCAATACCTTTGCCACTGCAGTGCTGGGCAGTTTTGCGGTGCTGTTTGGCTTGTCGTTCCAGGCCGGCGCCTGCGCCATTGTGCTGGGCGTGTTGCTGGGCTCAGTGATCCTGGCACCGATGGGCCTGTTCGGCCCGATCAATGGCACGAGCAACGCAGTGTCTTCAGGGGCGCACTTTGGTGTGCACGGACGAATTGTCGGCTCGTTTCTCTCGTTGCTCACAGCCATCGCCTTCTTCTCACTGTCGGTGTGGAGTTCCGGTGATGCGTTGATCGGAGGGGCCAAACGGATGATCGGTCTTCCAGAGACCGACCTTACCCTGGGCCTGGCCTACGGCGTGTTCGCGATTCTGGTTCTGACGGTGTGCATCTATGGCTTCCGCTTTATGCTGTGGGTCAACCGCATTGCCGTATGGGCCGCCAGCTTGCTGTTTCTGCTGGGCATCTTCGCCTTTGCTCCCACGTTTGATAGCCATTTCGCGGGCACGGTGGCGATCGGCCAAACCGGTTTCTGGGCCGCTTTTATCGGGGCGGCGCTGGTGGCGATGAGCAACCCGATCTCCTTCGGCGCCTTCCTCGGCGACTGGTCACGCTACATCCCGCGCAACACCCCGAAACGGCGAATCATGCTGGCGGTGATTGCGGCTCAAATCGCCACCTTGATCCCGTTTCTGTTTGGCCTGGCCACGGCGACCATCGTCGCCAGCAAGGCGCCGGACTATATTGCGGCCAATAACTATGTGGGTGGCCTGCTGGCCGTGGCCCCGAGCTGGTTCTTCCTGCCGGTGTGCCTGATCGCGCTGATCGGCGGCATGTCCACCGGGACCACATCGCTGTATGGCACCGGCCTGGACTTGTCCAGTGTGTTTCCACGAGTGCTCTCACGGGTAAAAGCGACGTTGCTGATCGGCGTGCTGTCGATTGCCTTCATCTTTATCGGACGCTTCGCGGCGAACCTGGTGCAAAGCGTGTCGACCTTCGCCGTGTTGATCATCACCTGCACCACGCCATGGATGGTGATCATGATCATCGGCCTGATCGTGCGGCGCGGTTTCTATTGCTCGGATGACTTGCAAGTCTTCACCCGTGGCGAAAGTGGCGGCCGTTACTGGTTCAAGCAGGGCTGGAACTGGCGCGGTCTGGGCGCCTGGATCCCCAGCGCGCTGGTGGGCCTGTGCTTCGTCAACCTGCCGGGGCAGTTCGTCGGGCCGCTGGGCAATCTGGCCGAAGGCATTGATATCAGCTTGCCAGTAACCCTCGGGTTGGCGTCGCTGGTGTACCTGGCTCTGCTCAGTCTGTTCCCGGAACCTGCAGCGGTGTTCGCACCCAACGATTCACGGGGCACGCCCAAGACCACAGCCAACAACCCGGTGAAGCCACACACCGCCTGACCGCCTCATAAAAAAAATAATCGGAGACTTGCCATCATGGCTTTAGATCTACTCGTCGTCCTTATCTACGCTGCGGCCATGCTGGTGCTGGGTTACTACGGCATGCGCAAGGCAAAAACCCACGAAGACTATTTGGTCGCAGGACGCAACCTGGGTCCGACGCTGTACATGGGCACCATGGCCGCCACCGTGCTGGGCGGCGCGTCGACCGTCGGCACCGTGCGCTTGGGTTATGTACACGGCATTTCGGGTTTCTGGCTGTGTGCAGCCCTGGGTTGCGGGATCATCGCGCTCAACCTGTTTCTGGCCAAGCCGCTGCTCAAGCTGAAAATCTTCACCGTGACCCAAGTGCTGGAGAAGCGTTACAACCCGATGGCCCGCCAGGCCAGCGCGGTGATCATGCTGGCTTATGCTCTGATGATCGGCGTGACCTCGATTCTGGCCATCGGCACCGTGCTTGAAGTGCTGTTCGGGCTGCCGTTCTGGGTCTCGGTTCTGCTCGGCGGCGGTGTGGTCGTGGTGTATTCGACCATCGGCGGTATGTGGTCGCTGACCCTGACCGACATCGTGCAATTTGTGATCAAGACCGTGGGCCTGATGTTCGTCCTGCTGCCGATTTGCATGTACCGCGTCGGTGGCTGGGAAGAACTGGTGAGCAAGCTGCCTGCGTCGAACTTCAGCTTCACCAGCATCGGCTGGGACACGATCATTACCTACTTCATGATTTACTTTTTCGGGATTCTGATCGGCCAGGACATTTGGCAACGAGTGTTTACCGCCAAAACAGCCAAGGTGGCCAAGTACGCCGGCACGTTCGCAGGCTTCTATTGCATTGTGTACGGCCTGACCTGCGCGCTGATCGGCATGGCTGCCCATGTGTTGATCCCGGACCTGGACAACGTCAACAATGCGTTTGCGGCCATCGTTAAAGTGTCGCTGCCCGATGGTATTCGCGGGCTGGTGATTGCAGCGGCGCTGGCAGCCATGATGTCGACCGCCAGTGCAGGCTTGCTCGCAGCATCCACGGTATTGACCGAAGACCTGCTGCCCACGTTGCGCGGCGGCAAGCAATCAAACCTGAAGATCAACCGCCTCTTCACCCTGCTCACCGGCTTTGCGGTGCTGGCTATCGCCCTGGTGGTCAACGATGTGATCAGCGCCCTTACGCTGGCCTACAACCTGTTGGTTGGCGGCATGCTGGTGCCATTGATCGGGGCGATTTACTGGAAGCGCGCCACCACCGCAGGCGCCATCAGCAGCATGAGCCTGGGTTTTATTACGGCACTGGTGTTTATGTTCAAGGATGGCCTGGACGCCAACACCCCCATCTACTACAGCCTGGGCGTAGCGCTTGTCAGTTTTATCGTGGTCAGCCTGCTGGATCGACGCCCCGCCACACTGGCCAGCGCCGTCTGATACACGCGCTCTTCAGGGGGTACGACGTCGGAGGTCGTGCCCCTTTTTTTCAATGCAGTATTCGTATTACCAGCCTGGAGCCTTGGCTGCCTTGCAGCCAAGAATCAGCAGACCTCAAAAACACGCGCTCTGTTACGCAACTCAAACCTTAGCGGCGACGTTGCGGGCGGCGACGTGGATCTTCGACCGGAATCGGTACCGGTTGTAACGGCGGCTCAATCAGGCCCAGTGCAACACCGACGTCATGCAGCCAATTTTTCAGTTTGTCTTTCATATTTCCCCCTTGGGGCCACTCTGGCGACAGGATTCTGTTGTCGCTTCGTACAGATAATAGTCCTAAGTCCTACAAGATGCTTGCTTAAGGTCAATGAACTTTAGGCTAATTGCGCCCCTTGTGGACTCACGCCGATGCCAATCGTTGCACTGCAATAGCACTGTTTTTCAGCGGTGACGTCTGCTGCAGCTCTATCCACGCATTCAAGTTGGCGCCCAGCATGCCTTTTCGCCACATCAACCACGTAGTGGCGGTGGCAAAAGGTTGTTTCAAGGGATGTACACCGACATTTTCACGCCCCGGCAAACTGGCCAGCATCGAGGCGGGCATCAGCGCTACACCCGACCCGGCGACCACACAGGCCAGCATGCCCTGATAGGACTCGATCTCCATGACTCGGCCCATGGCCGCCCGATCACTGGCGTACCAGGCTTCAAGGCGCGCCCGATAGGAGCAGCCTTGGCGGAAAGCAAATACTTCCTGCCCTTGCACGTCCTGGGCCCGGGTAATGGGCGGGTGATCCAGATCACTGATCAGCACCAGTTGTTCTTCACAAAACTCAACGCCATCCAGCCCGGCCAACTCCAGCGGGCCGTCCACCAGCGCGGCGTCCAGACGGCCCGTCAGCAAACCCTCAAGCAATTCGCCGCTGGGCGCCGATTGCACATGCAGGTTCACCGCCGGGTAGGTGCGGTGATAACACGCCAGCAAACTGGGCAAATGAATCGCAGCCGTGCTGTACATAGTACCGAGGGTGAATTTACCCGATGGCACCCCGCCCTGCACCGCGCTCAAGGCTTCATCGTGCAGGGCAAACAGGCGCGCCGTGTAATCGAGCAGCACTTTGCCAGCCGTCGACAATTGTAGGCGTTGGCGCTCGCGTATAAACAATTCGACCCCCATCTGCTCCTCCAACTGCTTGAGCCGGGTCGACAGGTTGGAGGGCACTCTGTGCAGACGCTCAGCCGCACGGGTGATCGAACCTTCTTCGGCAACCGCCTGAAAAATCCGTAATTGGCTGAACTCCACAACATTCTCCATAACTGAACAAGTTACTCACTATTATTCAATTTTAGAGAAAGTCAATAACCACTAGCCTGACGGTCATTGTCCCACCGCAGGAATCATCACCATGTCGCCAGTGACCCGCTTACTCGCCAGCTTTATCGCACTCATGATGGCCATGGGGATTGGCCGTTTCTCACTGACTCCGCAACTGCCGCACTTGATCAGCGAGGGCCAGATCGACCTGACCGGCGCAGGTTTGATTGCGGCCGCCAACTACCTGGGGTATTTAATCGGCGCACTGGACGCCATTCGCGCCAAACGCCCGGAGCAAGTGCGTGATCGCCTGCATCTCGGGTTGTGGCTGTGTGTGCTGCTGACGCTGGTTTCGTATTGGGCCCAAGGTTTTTGGCCGCACTTGCTGTTGCGCTTTGGCGCCGGAGTAGCCAGTGCCTGGGTCATGGTGATGATCACCTCGCTCAGCCAGCAAATCGCCGTTAGCGCTAATCGTCCTCGCCTGGGGGCTCTGGTGTTCGCCGGACCTGGCGCAGGCGTGCTCCTCACCGGCTTGCTGGCGCTGCTCGCCACTGTATGGGGGCAAAACTCGTCCATGCTATGGCTGATCTATGCAGTCGCAGCACTGCTTATGATGCTGGTGATTATGCCGATCCTGCCGCAATCGAGCCCACTCGCCTCCCCGGTGCAGGCTGCGTCCTCGGGCACTCGTCACCCCGGCATCAGCCGCCTGGGGGCGATTTATGGCTTGTATGGCTTGGGCTATATCATCCCGGCAACGTTTTTGTCGCAAATGGCCAGCGCCCAATTTCATGGCCAGTGGCAAGCCGATTTGTTTTGGCCAGCCTTTGGATTGTGCGCGGCGATTGGCGTGCTACTGATCAGTTTTCATCGCCCCTCGCCTCGTACCACGCGCCAGTGGCTGATGGCGGCGCTATGGCTTCAGGCTGCGGGCGTTCTGGCCTGCTTGTTACCCAGCCGGGCAGGTCTGGCGCTGGGCGTGATCCTGTGCGGTACGCCATTCCTGGCCTGCATGGCGCTGGTGATGCAAAGTTCAAGGGACATTGCGCCGCATGCCACCCAGCGCAATGCCGCCTTACTGACCGCCTGTTTTGCCGTAGGCCAGTTGTGCGGTCCGTTGCTGGCGGCCCTCAGCAGTCACTTCAGTGGCAGCCTGCACCCGGCGCTGATCATCGCCGCCAGCGGGTTGTTGCTGGCCGGGGGACTGGCTTTGCAGTTGATCAACTTTGCAGCAGTGCGCGCAACTTGCGACGTGCCCACTGCTCCGCGCTGACAAACGTGATGCCGAGCAATACCAGCACTGCGCCCACGGCGAAGTTGAAACTCAAAGGCTCACCCAGCAACAAGACACCGAAAGTCACCCCGAACAGGGGTGTCATAAACGAAAATACCGCCAGATTGGAGGCCAGATAACGTTTGAGCAGCCAGAACCACACCAGGTAACTGAAGAACGACACCACCAGCCCTTGAAACAACACGCTGCCCACGGCCACTGGCGTCAGGCTGAAATGAGTGATTTGCCCGCTAAAAAGAGCAATCACCAGCAGCCCGACAAAACCAACCATCAATTGGTAAAACAGGGTCAATGTGACGGGGGCTTCAGACAGCCTGGACCCGCGTATGACCACAGTAGTGACGCCCCAGGCCATGCCTGCAAGGATTGCGCAGGTATCACCCAGCAGCATGTCGCGGTCCATGTCGGCAAACGAAATCCCGCCAGCAAAGGAGAAGGCTATCCCCAGGAACGCGAGGAAGATCCCTAGCCATTGCAACGGCCGCAGACGTTCACTGGGCAACAACCAGTTCACGCCAAGCGCAGTAAAAATAGGTGCGGTATAGAGGAACACTGACATATGGGCAGCGGTGGTCAGCTGCAGACCCTTGGCGATAAAGAAGAACTCCAGGCCGAACAAAGCGCCTGCCAGCAAGCCGCCACGCCAGGTACTCGGCACCTGGCTCCAGCCGCCCTTCCAGCAAATCACCAGGCCCACCAGCAGCGCCGAAATGCCGGAGCGCGCTGCGGCCTGCAGGACGGGTGAAATGTCGGGTGCTGCGACCTTGATCATTACCTGCTGCATGCCCCAGATCAGGCACAGACCCAACATGACTTGCAGTGCGAACGCATCCGTTGCTCGCCGCGAAACACTCATAGCTACACCCAAAAAGATCAAAGACAGCGCAGAAAACGACGTGTCAAAAAGGAATGAATCAAGCCGTCAGTTTGCGTGCTGTCCAATAGCCCGACAACGATGCCAGGCACGTCAGCAGTGCGCCCCAGGCCATGTCCATCAAGGCCAGTTGGGCAGACCAGCCTTGCAGGGTTGCCCAGTTGCTCAAGTCGTAAGTGCCATAAGCAACCAGCCCAAAGAAGGCGCCCATCAGTGCAGCTCTGCGGGCACTGCCGCGAGCGAGGGCGGGCAACACAACGAAACACACAACGCCCAGCACATACAGCACGTAGAACGCCGTCGCGGGGCCCCACTCGGGTTGTGCCAGCATCAACGTACCCAATAGTTCTTTATAGGTAGAACTCATGAGCACGCCCAGCCAAAGGCCGTCAAGCACCAGAAAAGCCAGCAATGCACCGACATACGCCCACACTACTTTTCTCATGCCGCACCCCCTTTTTGCCGTTGTTGTTATGGAATAGCTATGACACCCAAGGTTACATGAGCACGCCACTGCCTGTGGACGCCTGGTTTGCCAGCGATGCAGACGAGGCGGCTTTTCTGAAGAAAAGCGCCTGTTTCATCGCGGGCAAGCCCGCTCCCACAGGGCATATGTCGAGCCAGCAGAACTCCACAGGTCGCAATCGCCCACCTGTTTTTCGTTTGCCGCTGCCTCAGACCAGCTCGATACGGTCCGGGTGGATCGCAATCTTGCCTTCTTTATAAAGCGAGCCGATGGCTTTTTTAAAGTTGCCCTTACTGACACCAAACAGGCTGCTGATCAGTTCGGGAGCACTTTTATCGCTGACCGGCAGCACGCCATTGTTTTCACGCAACTTGCTAAGGATCTTGGAGTTCAGGCTGCTGGCGGCTTCCTGGCCTACGGGTTGCAGGCTCAGGCTGATCTTGCCGTCAGCGCGAACTTCCTTGATGAAGCCTTTTTCTTGCTTGCCCGCACGCAAAAACTTGAACACTTCGTTTTTGTGAATCAAACCCCAGTGCTTATTGTTGATCACGGCTTTAAAGCCCATGTCGGTGGCTTCGGCCACCAGCAGATCAACTTCCTGGCCGACCTGATAATTGGCCGGAGTTTTGTCCAGGTAACGATCCAGGCGGGCCGTGGCCGTGATGCGACGAGTGTGCTTGTCGAGGTAGACGTGCACCACTACGTATTCGCCGGCGGTCATCTGGCGCTTTTCTTCGGAGTACGGCAATAGCAAATCTTTCGGCAGGCCCCAATCAAGGAATACACCGATGCTATTAACTTCGACGACTTTAAGACTGGCAAACTCACCGACCTGAACTTTTGGTTTTTCAGTGGTGGCAATTAACTTGTCAGCACTGTCCAAATAAACAAATACATTGAGCCAGTCTTCATCTTCACTGGGAATATCTTTGGGTATATAACGATTGGGCAACAGAATTTCGCCGTCAGCCCCACCATCTAAATACAAACCGAAGTTTGTATGTTTCACCACTTGCAAACTGTTGTAGCGACCGATTAAAGCCATGTCCAATACCCTCATTACGTGGGCAGCATTCTACCCGAGTTTAGAGGAGTGAATTGGAGCGACGCAGCCCGGTGTTGAATTTTTTTGCAAAACGCCTGATTTATCAGGATTTTTTGCAGCGCCTCACACACCATTCGTCAGCCTGCGACAACCCTCAGGCCACGCGAATGACCTCAAATCACCCACCCTGTTCTTAATTAAAACAGCGAGTTAGCAGGTTATTGCGCGGCTGTTTATGCCCATGATTATGCTCCCTTATTATTTTAGGAAGATATTTAACAAGCAATTGTCAAGTATTTCAGGTACTCTCGTTGACCAAGTTATTTTCTACAGGTCAATAGCCGCCATGCGTGTAAAAGCATCCGCCAGCAAAGCAAAGCCAGCTCCCGCTGTTGAAACCAGTGATTCAATCAATGCGCAAATTGCCGCATTCTTGAAGTCGGGTGGCGAGATCCAGCAAATTGATAAAGGTGTCAGCGGCCAAACTTTCGGCCCGTCCAAGCAAATTACGCTGGGCAAAAAGTAATACCCCCGCGTCATCTGGTCCTCATGCGCTTTGCCTTCCCAAAGCGCTAGGACTCTCGAATTACCCCGCCCCCTCAAATCGAGAAATCGACGAACGGTACTCACCTACCGGCATTCATCCGTATTCTTAAACCCCTCTAGATCAAGCCTTCGAGCCAATCACTGCATCCAGCTGTCAAGGGAGTGAACCATGCTCACACGGGCTTTACTGCTCACAGGGACCTTGCTGACCAGTGCGATTGTAAATGCGCAGGTGTTTTCGCGTGAGCTTGGCGATTTTGACCTCAAGCTGGGTACCCAGCCGAGCCGCAGCATGGCACAGGGACTGGTCAAGCCCACCAGCCCCGGTTCGACCTTTCATGGCGGACTGGACCTGACGCATGACAGCGGCTGGTACGCTGGCCAATGGGCACCCACCATGGGGATCAAGCCAGGCAGCAACCTCGAAGTCGACTCCTACCTGGGTTACAAACACCCTTTCGACAAGACTCTGAGCTACGAACTGGGGATGATTCACTACAGCTACCCCAAGGTCAGGCCCATGGACAGCCAGCAGTTTTATGCCGGCCTCACACTGCTGGGCACTCGTTTGGGTGCCGCATTCAGTAATGACCCAGACCGGCGCGACAGCACTGTCTTTGCGGACCTTGGCGTCAATCGCCCCTTCGGCATCGGCGTCAGCATGAAATACACCACCCACCAATTGGGCACACCGGTGTCCCTCGCCGAGGGCGGCAACGTGCATGCTTTCAACGATTGGTCGATCACCTTCTCGCGGCCCTGGATGGGCATAGACCTGAACGTGATCTACAGCGACTCAAGCCTCGACGGGGGTGAGTGCTCTGCCTATTCAGGGCAGAACGCGCAGTGTGATGGCTTGTTGACGTTCAAGGCTGAACGCACGTTTTACTGAAGGAAAAACGTCAAGCGGACCCTGATGGAACGAGCTTGCTCGCGGTCTTTTGATTTTTAAAAGATCGCAAGCAAGCTGGTTCCTACAGTAAAAAGCGGGCTTTACTCAGCCGCTGGTGCTTCAGGCTTGCGGCGCTTGAGCGGAGCCATGCCGTCTTTACTGACCAGCGACAGCGCGTCGGTCTTAGGACGGTTAGCGATCTTGCGCTTGGTCGGAGCCTTGGCACCCGACTTCTTCTTGACGCCCTTGGCGTCGGTCTTTTTCTTCTTCACGCCAACAGCCTTGCCGGAGGCCTTGACGTTTTTCGGTCCGCCGTAGGTGCCTTTGACTTCCTTGATGGTGCGGCGCTCGAAGCTTTGCTTCAGGTAACGCTCAATGCTGGACATCAGGTTCCAGTCACCGTGACAGATCAGAGAGATTGCCAGGCCATCGTTGCCAGCACGACCGGTACGACCAATGCGGTGAACGTATTCGTCGCCGCTGCGCGGCATGTCGAAGTTGATCACCAGATCCAGACCTTCAACGTCCAGGCCACGCGCCGCCACGTCCGTGGCGACCAGGATCTTGACGCCGCCCTGTTTCAGACGGTCGATAGCCAGCTTGCGGTCCTTTTGATCCTTCTCACCGTGCAAGACAAACGCCTTGTACTCCTGAGCCACCAGACGACCGTAGATACGGTCCGCCATGGCGCGGGTGTTAGTGAAAACGATGGCTTTCTGGTAGGTCTCGTTGGCCAGCAGCCAGTTAAGAATCTGCTCTTTGTGCTGGTTGTGGTCAGCGGTGATGATCTGCTGACGCGTGGTCGCGTTCAGTTGGCTGACCTGATTGAGCTGCAAGTGCTCAGGGTTGTTCAGCACCTTGCCGATCATGTCGCGCAGGCCCGAACCACCCGTGGTGGCCGAGAACAGCATGGTTTGCTGACGGTTCGGGCACTCATCAACCAGACGCTGAACGTCTTCGGAGAAGCCCATGTCGAGCATGCGGTCAGCTTCGTCGAGCACCAGCACTTCGACTTCTTTCAAGTCCAGGTTGCCCGCGTTCAGTTGCTCCAGCAAACGGCCGGGCGTACCGATCAGAATATCCGGCACCTTGCGCAGCATGGCTGCCTGAACCTTGAAGTCTTCACCACCGGTGATCAAACCGGACTTGATGAACGTGAACTGTGAAAAACGCTCAACTTCTTTCAGCGTTTGCTGAGCCAACTCACGGGTTGGCAGCAAAATCAACGCTTTGATGCTGACACGGATCTTGGCTGGACCAATCAGGCGATTGAGAATCGGCAGGACGAAAGCGGCGGTTTTGCCACTTCCGGTTTGAGCTGTAACCCGCAGGTCACGCCCTTCGAGCGCGAGCGGAATGGCCGCTGCCTGCACAGGTGTAGGCTCGACAAATTTAAGCTCGGCCACAGCTTTAAGCAGGCGTTCGTGCAGGGCGAAATCGGAAAACACGGGTGCTACCTCGAAGAAATACAAAAAATCAGCGGCATAGAGTAACGGTTTCGAGCGCTCAGGCCGAGTCTCTTTGCACGAACGGCGCGAAACAAATGATTTTTTAAGGTCTTTAGTCCAATCCAAGCCCCTAAATGGCCCTGAGATGCTCTAATCCCGGGGCCATTTCTTTCTGGGATAACGCTTTAACCTATGGATACTCAAACACTCTGGAGCCAACTCGAAAGCCTTTGGGCCAACCTGGATCAACATCCTTGGGTGTCGTCTATTTTCGGCCTGATCATTTTGGTGGGCATCGCCCTGTTCACCGGTTACATCGCACGGATCATTATCTTGCGCGTGACCAAAATGCTCGGCCGTCAGCCAGCCCTGCACTGGATCAACGATTTACGCGAGCACAAAGTCTTTCACCGCCTGGCGCAAATGACGCCTTCTTTGATGGTGCAATTCGGACGCAACCTGGTACCGGACATGAGCGACAACGGTCGTCATTTTCTCGGAAATCTGGCGTTAGCGATCACCATTTTCGTGCTGACGCGGGTCATCAGCTCACTGCTCGACGCCTTGCTCGATATTTACTCACGTACCAACTACGCCAAAACCCGGCCGATCAAGGGCTACATCCAGCTGACAAAAATGCTGCTGTATGTGTTCTCCGCCATCATCATTGTCGCGACCCTGATTGATCGCTCCCCCATGTTGCTGCTGTCAGGCCTGGGGGCGATGTCAGCGGTTATTTTGCTGGTCTACAAAGACACGCTGCTGTCGTTCGTGGCCAGCGTGCAACTGACCAGCAACGACTTGCTGCGGGTCGGTGACTGGATCGAAATGCCTCAGGTCGGCGCAGACGGCGACGTGATTGACATCACCTTGCACACGGTCAAGGTTCAGAACTTCGACAAAACCATTGTTTCGATCCCGACGTGGCGATTGATGTCCGAGTCGTTCAAAAACTGGCGCGGCATGCAGCAGTCGGGTGGGCGCCGGATCAAGCGCAGTTTGTTTATCGATGCAGGGGAAATCGCCTTTTTGACCGATGAACAGGAACAGCGCCTGGAGCAAGTGCGCTTGCTCAAAGACTACCTGTCGCGCAAAAAGGCCGAGCTTAAAAGCTGGAACGAGGCTCAGGGCAATGTTGCTGCGATGTCTGCCAACCGCCGACGCATGACTAACATCGGCACCTTCCGCGCCTACGCACTCGCGTACTTGAAAAGCCATGCCCAGATTCAGCCCAACATGACGTGCATGGTGCGCCAACTGCAAACCACCCCCCAAGGCGTGCCACTAGAGATTTACTGCTTTACCCGCACCACCGTGTGGGATGAGTACGAGCAAATCCAAGGCGACATATTTGACTATCTGTTGTCGGTAATGCCCGAGTTCGGGTTGAGCGTGTATCAACAACCGAGCGGTAATGACTTGCGCAAAGGCTTGCTGAACAAAATCCAGACGCCGCTGGTTGCGTCCCAAGACACTGAGTAAAGGCTTTTGAGGGGGGCACTCCAATAGCCACTGCGGCTGCGAGCGTGCTCGCGATCTTTTGCAGAGCAAAAGATCGCAGCAGGCTCGCACTTACGTACGACCATCGGGTTAGCTGAGTTTGAA
This sequence comes from Pseudomonas sp. NPDC096917, assembly GCF_044762555.1. NCBI lineage: Bacteria > Pseudomonadati > Pseudomonadota > Gammaproteobacteria > Pseudomonadales > Pseudomonadaceae > Pseudomonas > Pseudomonas sp. NPDC096917. Next base: position 238,287 of record NZ_JBIWEO010000004.1, read on the forward strand.
CTGCGGGTCACCCGTGAGTTTGTGCAGCAACTCGATACCCTCAGGCCAGGCACCCAGCCCACTTTGGCCGTTAATATGCTTGGCGGCCTGCAACCAGACCAACTCACTGCCCCAAGCCTCGCTGAAGGCCGCAGCCCTCTGGGCGCTGACGTAAGGGTCGTCAGTGCTGGCCACTGTAATCGAATCAAAGGGCAATGGGCTCAGGCACATCGGGGTAAAACCCGAAGTCCCAGAAGGATAACTGGGCGCTTCAGTGTCGCTGGGCGCTACCAGCAGCGCCCCGCGAACTCGTTTGGCCGCTTCCGGGTATTGTTGCGACCACGTGGCTATCAGGTTGCACGCCAGGCTATGCCCCACTAAAACAACCGGACGTTCGCTGGAGATGACTTTCTCGTGCAATCGCTGCACCCAGTCTGCGCAGACGGGCGTTTCCCAGTCATGTTGCTTCACCCGTTTCAGCCCGCTGTAGTTTTTCTCCCACAACGTTTGCCAATGATCCTCTCCCGAGTTGCTCAAACCCGGCAAGATCAACACTTTGACAGTCATCCCGGCTCTCCTGTTAGGCGCTAGATAGGTCTGGATGACCTTAGCCCCTCATAGCCCTGCGGTCTAGCCGACTGATCCAGACGGCCAGCAGAATCACCGTACCGCCCAGAAACAACCTTCCCAGCGGTTCGTGCTGGTTCCAGATCAGCAGGTTGAGCAGCAAACCCACCGGCACATGCAGATTGTTCATGACCGCCAGGGTGCCACCGCTGACCAGGCAGGCGCCTTTGTTCCACCAGTACATGCCCAACGCCGTCGACACCAGGCCCAGAAACAACAACACCGCCCATTGCAGGGGCGCATCGGGTAGAAAGTGCGCTTTGCCAAACATCAAAAAAGCCGGCAATACGACCGCTAGTGCGCCGAGGTAAAAGAACCCGAAACGCCGATACTGCGGCAGTTCACTCGGGTAGCGAGCCACCAGATGCTTGTACATCACCTGACCGGCGGCATAGGTGAAGTTGGCCAATTGCAGCAACAGGAAGCCTTTGAAGAAGTCCGGGCTGATGCTGTCGAAGCGAATCACGGCGGCGCCCGATACCGCCACCAGCGCGGCGACCAAGGCCCACGGATTAAAGCGCCGGTTGAGTGCGTCTTCGATCAACGTGACGTGCAGCGGCGTCAAGATGGTGAACAACAGCACTTCAGGCACCGTCAGCACTCTAAAGCTCAAGTACAGGCAGACGTAGGTCACGCCGAACTGCAAGGCGCCAATCAGCAACATACCGCGCATAAAACCGGGCTCGACCTGACGCCAGCGCGTCAGCGGAACAAACACCAGGCCGGCCAACACCACCCGCACCAGCACCGCAAAGTAACTGTCGACATGCCCCGCCAGATACTCGCCAATCAGGCTGAAGGAAAACGCCTGAATCAGCGTCACAAATAACAAATAGCCCATAAATCTCTCGCCCAAATCGTGACTGCTGATGAGCGCAAACGCCTGTCAGCTCAGTTGAATGGACGCGACCTTAGCGGTTTTTTATCGCCCTGCGCTATCTGCCCCTGAGCCGCAGGCAAAAAAAACCCGATCCAGCGCACAGGCTGATCGGGCGATAGCACTCAACGAGAGTGCCAAGGGAGGTTCGATGCGCGAACCGCTTGCTTGAAGGAGCAATGGAGCGAATTAAGCCACGGCGTGATTATCTGTCGATTAACAGGTCATGATTCATGCCACCTCAGAGAGCTTGGCTTTAGCTTGGTTCAAACCTTTTTCCTGAAAGTCACCACCCAGATTCATCCCTTCGGCATGGATGAAGGTCACGTCGTGGATCCCGACAAACGCCAGTACCTGACGCAGATAAGGTTCTTGGTGGTCTGTGGTGCTACCCGCATATATCCCGCCACGAGCAGTCAACACGTATGCTTTCTTGCCGTTCAGAAGACCTTGCGGGCCGGTATCGGTGTATTTGAACGTGACGCCCGCACGCAGAACATGATCCAGCCAGGCCTTAAGCGTGCTGGGGATTGCAAAGTTGTACATGGGGGCCGCCAGCACCAGCACGTCAGCGTTCAACAACTCATCTGTCAGTTCATCGGAGCGCTGCAACGAGGCCTGTTCGGCAGTACTGCGCTGCGTTTCAGGCTTCATCCAGCCGCCCAGCAGGTCGGCGTCCATATGCGGCACCGGGTTCAATGCCAGGTCGCGGACGGTCAAGTGATCAGCCGGATGGGCCGCCTTCCATTGGCCGATGAACTGCTGAGTCAACTGGCGAGAAAACGAACCCTGTAGGCGAGCACTACTTTCAACGATCAGAACATTAGACATGGTAGTTAGGCTCCATCTGAAAATACTGTAAGGCGATGGAGGAAATATTAGAGGGCATTAGATCGATGAAAAAGCGCAAATATCTGCTACAACCCATCTATAAACTTGTTTATTTGTTGAGCAAGGAGTGCGAGGATTCGGGCTTCCCCCGGATTTAAAGCCCCCTTGAAGAGCTGTGGGAGCGGGCTTGCTCGCGGAAGCATCATCGCCGCTTTGCCTGAAAGAGTGAGACGCCTGCATCGCCAGCAAGCCCGCACCCACGTTTGAATATGGCCGCAACGCTTCAACAGCAGAGGAATACAACGTGAAAGCGCCCCGTGTGACCCTTGATCAATGGCGCACCCTGCAAGCCGTCGTCGATCACGGCGGATTTGCCCAGGCGGCCGAAGTCCTGCATCGCTCGCAGTCGTCTGTCAGCTATACCGTGGCGCGCATGCAAGATCAGCTCGGCGTGCCGCTGTTGCGCATCGACGGGCGTAAAGCGGTGCTCACCGAGGCTGGCAATGTATTACTGCGCCGCTCGCGCCAACTGGTGAAGCAGGCCAGCCAGCTCGAAGACCTCGCCCACCACATGGAACAAGGCTGGGAAGCCGAAGTTCGGCTGGTGGTCGATGCCGCCTACCCCAACGCACGACTGGTGCGCGCCTTGACCGCCTTTATGCCGCAAAGCCGCGGCTGTCGCGTGCGCTTGCGAGAAGAGGTACTGTCCGGCGTCGAAGAAGTCCTGCTGGAAGGCGTGGCCGACCTGGCCATCAGCAGCTTCAATATTCCCGGCTATCTGGGCACTGAGTTGAGCCCGGTCGAGTTTGTCGCTGTGGCCCATCCCGACCATGCCTTGCACCGCCTACAACGTGAGTTGCACTTCCAGGACCTTGAAAGCCAACTGCAAGTGGTGATTCGCGACTCGGGTCGCCAGCAACCCCGCGACATGGGCTGGCTCGGCGCCGAGCAGCGCTGGACCGTGGGCAGCCTGGCCACCGCAGCCGCCTTTGTGAGCAGCGGCCTGGGCTTTGCCTGGTTGCCGCGGCACATGATCGAACGCGAACTCAAGGAAGGCATGCTCAAGCCGCTGCCACTGGATCAGGGCGGTAATCGTCACCCTGTGTTTTTCCTGTACGCCAACAAGGACAAACCATTGGGCCCGGCCACGCAGATTCTTGTCGAATTGTTACGTACCTTTGACACGGCGCCGCTGGACGCCGCATTTGCAGCGCCTCAACAGGCGTGAACATGACACGCTGATTTATCACAACGATGGGCAGGAACATCATTCACGAATATCCTGTCCAAGGTTCGCGACCAGCCCGCTGTAGCTGGCCTCATCACACCTCCTCATTCAACACACAGTGCGTGAGCTCACTGACGCCACTGCTTCTACCTCTCAGGATCCCAGACCCATGTTGAAAAAAATTGCCTTTGCCGCCAGCGCTCTTTTCTTCGCTGCCAACCTGATGGCAGCGACACCCGCGGCAAACAAAACTCCCGAAGCAAACAAGGCACCGCATGTGCTGCTGGACACCAGCTTCGGCCAGATCGAAATCGAACTGGACCCGGTCAAGGCACCGATCAGTTCTAAAAACTTTTTGGACTATGTCGACAGCGGCTTTTACAACAACACCATTTTCCACCGGGTAATCCCGGGCTTCATGGCGCAAGGTGGCGGGTTCACCGGGCAGATGGTGCAAAAAACCACACGCGACCCGATCAAGAACGAAGCCAGCAACGGCCTGCATAACGTACGTGGCACCTTGTCGATGGCGCGCACCTCCAATCCAGACTCGGCCACCAGCCAGTTTTTTATCAACGTGGCCGATAACCCGACCCTTGATCCGGGCCGTGACGCCGGTTACGCCGTGTTCGCCAAGGTCGTGAAAGGCATGGACGTGGTGGACAACATCGTCAATACGCAGACCGGCAACAAATCCGGCATGCAGAACGTGCCGCTCGATCCGATCTACATCAAGTCTGCCAAACGCATCGAGTAATGATTCGAATGCTGCAGGGAGCCTGACCGGCCAAGGCCGGTCACACCACTAAAGGAGAGCCCGCGTCGCGGGTGTCAGTGACCATGCTTTATCGTCGTTTTGAACAACTGATCGATATTTTTCGCGAAGCTCCCAGCGCCGCCCCGCCCAATACCGTCTGGGCGTTCTACCTCTACTACCTGCGTCAAGTCTGGCCAATCTTTGCCGCCTTGCTGGTGGTCGGGCTCGTGGCCGCCTTGATTGAAGTCGCGCTGTTCAGCTACCTGAGCACCCTGATTGATCTGGCCCAAGGCACGCCCAACGCCGATTTTTTCAAAATCCACAGCGCCGAGCTGATCTGGATGGCAGTGGTGGCGCTGATCATCCGCCCGGTGTTTTTCGGCCTGCATGACCTGCTCGTGCACCAGACCCTGAGCCCAAGCATGACCAGCATGATCCGCTGGCAGAACCACAGCTATGTGCTCAAACAAAGCCTCAATTTTTTCCAGAACGACTTCGCCGGGCGCATCGCCCAGCGCATCATGCAAACCGGCAACTCACTGCGTGACTCGGCGGTGCAGGCTGTCGATGCCCTGTGGCACGTGCTGATCTACGCCATCAGCTCCCTGGTGCTTTTTGCCGAAGCAGACTGGCGATTGATGATCCCGCTGCTGACCTGGATCGCGCTCTACATCGGAGCGCTGTATTACTTCGTGCCCAGGGTCAAGGAGCGCTCGGTGGTGTCTTCCGATGCCCGCTCAAAATTGATGGGCCGTATCGTCGATGGCTACACCAACATCACCACCCTCAAACTGTTTGCCCACACGAACTTCGAACAACAGTACGCTCGAGAAGCAATCATCGAGCAAACCGAAAAAACCCAACTGGCCAGCCGCGTCGTGACCAGCATGGACGTGACGATTACCACCATGAACGGCCTGTTGATTGTCAGCACCAGCGGCCTCGCACTGTGGCTTTGGAGCCAGTCATTGATCAGTGTGGGCGCCATCGCCCTGGCCACCGGGCTGGTGATCCGCATCGTCAACATGTCCGGCTGGATCATGTGGGTGGTCAACGGTATTTTCGAAAACATCGGCATGGTTCAGGACGGTTTGCAGACCATTGCTCAACCCGTGGCCGTAAATGATCGCGACAACGCTCCACGCCTGAAGGTTGATCGCGGCGAAGTGCGTTTTGAGCACGTAGACTTTCACTACGGCAAACACAGCGGGATCATCAGCGACCTGAATCTGGTGATCAAACCCGGCGAGAAAATCGGCTTGATCGGTCCTTCGGGGGCGGGCAAATCGACACTGGTCAACTTGCTGTTACGCCTTTACGACCTGCAAGGCGGGAAAATTCTGATAGACGGTCAGAATATCGCTGAAGTGACACAAGAAAGCCTGCGCGAGCAAATCGGCATGATCACTCAGGATACGTCTCTGCTGCACCGCTCAATCCGCGACAACTTGCTGTATGGCAAGCCGGACGCCACCGATGAAGAACTCTGGGATGCGGTGCGCAAAGCCCGCGCCGATGAGTTTATCCCGCAGTTGTCAGACGCTCAGGGGCGTACCGGTTTTGATGCACACGTGGGTGAGCGCGGGGTCAAGTTGTCAGGCGGCCAGCGCCAGCGTATCGCCATTGCGCGGGTGCTGCTCAAGAATGCGCCGATCCTGATCATGGACGAGGCCACCTCGGCACTCGACTCCGAAGTCGAAGCGGCGATCCAGGAAAGCCTCGAAACCCTGATGCAAGGCAAAACCGTGATTGCCATCGCCCACCGGCTTTCAACTATCGCCCGCATGGACCGTTTAGTGGTACTCGAAAAAGGCCGGATTGCCGAGAGTGGAAGCCACAGTGAACTGCTCGCCCATGGCGGTTTGTATGCACGGCTCTGGCAACACCAAACGGGTGGATTTGTCGGTCTCGACTGATCCAAAAAGACACCTGTTGTAAACCCCCTGAAACACATCGCAAGAGCCCGGTTTTAAAGGGCTCTAGCGTTTTTTTGGGTGCTGGAAAATCTTCGTTCGCCTGCTGTAATGAAGTAAGGATTCAGATGAATCCTGTCGTCAATTGCAGGATGCGCAATCGCATTTTTTGAACGATAGATTTATCTATCCAGGATCTTTAAATGAACTTGCTCAAACGCTCGGCAACGGAGTTGATCGGCACTTTTTGGTTGGTTCTGGGTGGTTGTGGCAGCGCAGTCCTCGCTGCCGCCTTCCCCCACGTGGGTATTGGATTACTCGGGGTGGCCCTGGCTTTTGGCCTCACCGTGCTCACCATGGCATTCGCTATCGGACACATCTCTGGCTGTCACCTCAACCCTGCCGTGTCGTTTGGGTTGTGGGTGGGCGGCCGTTTTCCTGCTAAAGAATTACCCGCCTACATCGTGGCTCAAGTGTTTGGCGGGATCATTGCTGCCATGCTGCTGTATTTCATTGCCAGCGGTAAACCCGGCTTTGACCTGGCAGCCAGCGGGCTGGCCGCCAACGGTTATGGCGAGCACTCCCCCGGTGGTTACTCCATGCTCGCGGGGCTGGTGTGCGAAGTGGTGATGACCGCGATGTTTATCCTGATCATCATGGGCGCCACCGATAAACGAGCCCCTGCGGGCCTGGCGCCGATTGCCATCGGGCTAGCCTTGACCCTGATTCACCTGATCTCGATTCCAGTCACCAACACCTCAGTCAACCCGGCGCGCAGCACCGGCCCGGCTTTGATTGTGGGCGGCTGGGCGCTTGAGCAGTTGTGGATGTTCTGGCTCGCGCCACTGGTGGGCGCGGCCATTGGTGGCCTGACCTATCGCTGGCTGGGTAAAGAAGACAGTTGAGCGCCAACCCGGCGAGAATCAGGCCTGCCGATAAGGCAGCGCCGTTCTCGCCTCTTGGGCATAGGCCAGCACACCGACCCGCTCACGCTCAAGAAAATCACTGACGGCAGCCTTCAAGCCCGGATGCCGCAGATAGTGCCAAGAGCGTGTAATGACCGGTTCAAAGCCGCGTATCAGTTTGTGCTCACCCTGAGCACCTGCATCAAAACGCTGAATGCCGTGGGCGATAGCGTAATCCATGCCCTGATAAAAACAGGTCTCGAAGTGCAGACGATCGTATTCGGCCAGACAGCCCCAGTAGCGACCATACAGGCTGGCGCCACCGATAAGACTGAACGCCATTGCCACTGGAGTCGAGCCTTGTTTGGCCAGCACCAGACGAATTGACTCGGGCATGCGCTCGGCCAACAGGCTGAAAAAGTCACGCGTCAGGTAGGGCGTTTGCCGCCGCACAGCATAAGTATTGGCGTAGCAGGCATACACAAAATCCCATTGTGCCTCTGTCACCTGCTGCCCTTCGAGCCATTCAAACTCAAAACCTTGCCCAGCCACTTGCTCGCGTTCTTTGCGCATTTGCTTGCGCTTGCGCGAACTCAACGTGTCGAGAAAGTCCTGAAAATCGCGGTACTCACGGTTCTGCCAATGAAACTGGCAACCCAGTCGCTGCAACCAGCCGGGCTGTTGCGCCAACGCTGTGTCCGCCAACGCATCGGTGAAGTTGATGTGCGCACTGGACAGCCCTTCGATCTCCAGATAACCGGGCAATGCTCCCAATAACTCAAGGCCGTCTTCGGCACGGGCCGCCAGCAATCGGGGGCCACAGACCGGGCTGAACGGCACCGCCGTCAACAGTTTGGGGTAGTACTCGATACCGGCCCGCTCACAGGCTTGCGCCCACTCGTGATCGAACACGTACTCGCCGTAGGAATGCCACTTGCGATAACTGGGCAGCGCCGCTTGTAGCTGACCATTTTCGTAATGCAGCAAGTGCTCGGGTTGCCAACCGGAATGCGGGCCAAGGCTGCCACTGTCTTCCAGCGCACTGAGAAAGGCGTGGCGCAAGAAAGGCTGCGCCACTGGCACCAGTGCATCCCATTGTGCAGCCGAGATGGCAGACAAACTGTCCAGTCGTTGTAACGGCATTGATCGCCCCCGAAGCCCTGCATAGAGCGAGCGATGGTATCACCAGACCTCCATTGACCCGTAGCAAAGCTCGTCAATTGCGCTGTCTTGCGATGACTTTTATACCCTGCAAGCGCTCTAGCACGCTGTCACAGACTTGCTATCAACTTGCCACTTTTCTGTCATATCCAGCCGCGATACTAACGCCGCTTCTTAGAAGTCAAGGTTATGAGTGGTCAGCTAGGCAACACGTGAGCGGCACATTCAAACCCCTTATTAGCGAGCCCATCAAGGGCCGATTGTTCATGGGATGGCTAGGGCCATTTCACTACTGGGAGATTCATATGCGTCTTGTTTCTACACGGGTTGCGGCGGGACTGTGTGGCGGGTTGGTGTTGGCCATGAGTGTTCCAGCGAGCGCTGGCGTTGATGCAAAACTGCTTGAAATGCTCAAAGCGAACGGCTCTATTTCACCGGCCCAATATGCCGAATTGCAGACCGAGTTGACCAGCGAGAAACAAGCTCAGCAAGAAGCGGCCTCAGATCAGGTCAAGAAATCCGATCTCTCTGCCTTTGAGCAAAAAGTGGCATGGGCTGCCAAAACCGAGCTTAAAGGTGACGTCCGCGTCCGCCAGGAAACTGTCAAAATCGACGGCGAATCTGACGGCAAAAACAAGGACCGCCAACGTATTCGTGCTCGCTTGGGCGCTTACACCGAAATCGATCCACAAGTGAACACCGGTATTCGTATCGCCACTGGCGGCAGCGACGATGCACGGTCCACCAACCAAGACCTCGACAACTACTTCGACAAGAAGCAGCTGTGGCTGGACATGGCTTACATCGACTACCACCCGACTGCAGTCAAGAACCTGCATCTGGTCGGCGGCAAGATGCCACAACAATGGGTCAGCATGGGCGACGTGATCTGGGATAGCGACATCAACCCAGAAGGTCTGTCCGCATCCTACAAGACCAACCTGGGCAACAGCGGCGTCGAGATGTTCGGCAGCGCCGGTTACTACACCCTCAAAGACAACGTGAACGGCGAGGGTGTGCAGTTCAAAAACGACTTGAGCCTGTACGCTGGCCAATTGGGCGCTCGTTTCGCACCGACCGACAGCCTGAAAGTCACCTTGGGCGGTAGCGTTTACGACTACCACAACGACGAAGACAGCACCTGCCCTACCACCGGGACCAAGACCACGCCTTGCGCCCTGGCAGTCAACGGCAACAGCACCAGCAAGTTCCGTCTGTACGAAGGTTTCGGTCAACTCGACATCGCCAACCTGCCAGTCCCACTGTCGCTGTACGGCCAATATGTACATAACGCCGCGACCGACAGCGATCAGGACGATGCCTGGCTGGTGGGTTTCAAGAGCAAGCTCAACGCTTTCAGCCTGGACTACAACTACCGCGATACTCAGCGTAACGCAGTGGTCGGTGCCTTCACCGACTCTGACTTCGCTAACGGTACTACCGGCTCACGCGGTCACAAAGTCAAAGTGGGTTACGAAATCGACAAAAACTTCGGTGTCGGCGTAACGTACTTCTTGACCAAAGCTGACTACGCAACGTCCACCCAGAAAGATGCAAGCACCAACACGCTGCAACTGGACGTAGAAGCCAAGTTCTAAGCACCGTTTCACGCAGCAAACAGAACGCTGAAATCATTCAGCGTTTTGTGTCCTAAATGCAGAGCGTGGATGGCGTCGGCCCCCCTTCACATCCACTGGCGGTATTCACGCTCCTGCCCTAGCACTCATCATTCGTGCAACCGTCGCCTCCAAGTCACTGGGTAACGGTTCGGGCAGCGCCTTCAACGTTGCTCCCATCAAACGCATCTGCCTGATAAAGCGCCGACAATTGGGGCATAACATCAGGTGATGACGCGCCTGCAAACGCTCACGAACACTCAATTGCCCGTCCAGTTGGTCACTTGCTCGTGCAACGTATTGCTTGCAGCTCAACATTCGCCGGTCTCCTGGAAATGCTCAACAGTCGCAAACACTTTAAGCCGGGCACGGTGCACCAGCACTCGAGCATTTGAGAGCGAAATGTCGAGAAGATTACAAATCTGTTCCAGCTCCAGCCCCTGACGCTCGCGCAATACCAGCACTGAGCTTTGCAACTCAGGCAGGTTGAGCAAGGTGCGCTCAAGGCACTCACGCAATTCGTCTTCGGTCAGTAACGCTTCTGGCGTGTCGTGGTGCCAGGCAGAGGGCGCCAGCAGCCAGTGGCCATCGCCGCCAAAACGATCATCATCGATCGCGCCGTGCGGTGACGGCAAATCGTCGAGCAAGACTTCTCGGCGGTTGCGTTTGAGACAGCTTTTGGCGGCGTTGGCGGTGATGGTCAACAGCCAGGTTTTCAGACTCGAACGCCCCTCAAACCCGGACAGGTGGCGCACCACTGAAAGCCAGGCATCCTGCACGGCCTCATCGGCATGGCGACTGCCGACAATCGCATACGCCACGGCGCGCATAGCGCCCTGATAGGTGCTGACCAAGAGCCGAAAAGCCTGCTGCTCACCCGCGAGCAGGCGCTGGAGTAATTCAGCGTCGTCAGCAGCAGCCATTCACGCTCCCGAATCAGAAACAACTGCCCCTGTGAGGGCGGGTTTGCTCTCGATGCAAACAGCGCAGTGTTTCAGAACGACTGCGTTGCCTGAATTGCGGGCAAGCCCGCTCCCACAGAGTGTCGTGTGTGCGGCAGTTTAGCGTTTGCGCAGGATCACACTGCCAATCGAGTAGCCGGCACCGAACGAGCTGAGCACCGCCAGCGAACCACTGGCCAGGTCATCCTGGTATGTGTGGAAGGCAATGACCGAACCTGCCGAACTGGTGTTGGCGTAGGTGTCGAGAATCACCGGGGCTTCTTCGACCGAGGCTTCACGGCCCAGCAGACGCTTGACGATCAGGTGGTTCATGCTCAGGTTGGCCTGGTGCAACCAGAAGCGTTTTACCTCAGTCACGTTCAACTGGTTTTCTTCCAGGTGCTGACCGATCAGTTCAGCCACCATCGGGCATACATCACGGAAGACCTTGCGACCTTCCTGGACGAACAGTTTGTCCGGGCTGTCCGGGTTTTCATCGGACGCGCGATTGAGAAAACCGAAGTTATTGCGGATGTTGTTCGAGAACGTGGTCAGCAGTTTGGTGCTGACGATGTCGAACTGGTGCTCGGAGGTCGCCAGGTCTGCGCGCTCCACAATGACCGCGGTGGCGGCATCGCCAAAAATAAAGTGGCTATCGCGGTCACGGAAGTTCAAGTGACCGGTGCACACTTCCGGGCTAACCAGCAGCACCGCGCGCGCCTGGCCCAGCTGTACGCTGTTGCTGGCAGTCTGAATACCGAAAGTGGCCGAAGAACAGGCCACGTTCATGTCAAAACCAAAACCTTGAATACCCAGCGCGTGCTGTACTTCGATGGCGATTGCCGGGTACGGGCGTTGCAGGTTGGAACAGGCAACGATGACGCCGTCGATGTCGGCAGCGGTCTTGCCCGCACGCTCCAGCGCCTGCTTGGCCGCGCCGACAGCCATTTCGCAAAGCACCGACATTTCGTCATTGGAGCGCTCAGGCAAACGCGGGCGCATGCGTTGCGGGTCAAGAATGCCGTCCTTGTCCATCACAAAGCGGCTTTTGATACCTGAAGCTTTTTCGATAAAAGGAGCGCTGGATTCGGCCAGAGGCTCGACATCACCGGCCTCGATGGCAGCAGCGTTGTCGGTGTTGAACTGTTGTACATACGCGTTGAAAGACTGCACCAACTCTTCGTTGGAAATACTGTTGGCCGGGGTGTACAGGCCAGTACCACTGATGACGACGTTATACACGGTCGTTCCTCTTATTCTGTTCAAGCAGAAAATAGTCGTGTCAGGTATTTATAGCCGCGAAGTTTGCCATAAAAGGCAACATGTGGGAGCGGGCTTGCTCGCGATAGCATCATCTCAGTGCGTCAGGCGCACCGAGATGATGTTATTCAAGCGTCCACCTGACTCCATTGCTTGCTTAGCCGCTTGTCCGAAATCGGCACTTTGGTGCCCAGTTGCTGACCGAACAACGACACGCGGTATTCCTCCAGCCACCAGCGGTATAGCTCAAGTTGCGGGTCGCGTTTGCCTTCTTGTGTGTGTTTGGCAGCACGGGCCTGATACTGCGCCCATAAACCACTCAGCTCACCGCTCCAGACCCGGTCTTTCTGCACCTGGCTCGGGAGTTTTTCAAGGCGCATTTCAATCGCCTTGAGGTAACGCGGCAGCTCTTTGAGCCACACCGCTGGCGTTTCACGCACAAAGCCCGGATACACCAAATGGCTCAGTTGCTGTTTGATGTCGTTCAAGGCCACGGCCTGTGCCAGGTCAATCTTGCCCTTGAAGCGTTTTTGCAAACCGTGCCACAGCTTGAGGATGTCCAGCGTCAGTTTAGCCAGCTTTTGCGCGTGCTCAGTCCAGTCCCCGCGCTTGCGCTCGGCCAGCGATGCCAGACCTGCACCATCACGCGGCAACACGGGTTCACCTTCGAGGATGCAGCTGTCGAGGCTGGCCAGCAGAATGTCTTCAACCAGGCTCTCGACTCGACCCAACTCGCGGTACAACAAGCCCAGCTCAGTCAGCCCCGGCAACTTGCCGCGCAAGAACTTGGCCGACTCGGCCAATTGTTGCACCAGCAAACGCTGCAAGGCACGCCGATGCTGGTATTGCGCTTCGGCTGGTGTCGAGAAGCGCCCTTCCTTGACGCTGTTGCCCTCTTCTACCAGCGCCGGGTAGACCGTCATCGACAGTCCAGCGATCTTTTGCTGGGTTTTTTCAGCCACCGGCGCAAACACCTTGGCTTCAACCGGCTGTTGGCTTTTCGCCGTTTGCGGGACCGCCAGGGCGGCCTGACTGGCTTGCGCAAAGCGCGCCGTCAATTCGGCCAGGTCGCGGCCCTCGCCGAGGAACTTGCCCTCGCCGTCAACCACTTCGAGGTTCATCTTCAGATGACTCTCGACCTGCTGCGCAGCCTCGGTCCACGCCTCATCACTGACCCGCACACCGGTCATGCGCAACAGCTCGCGCCCCAGCGCCTGCGGCAACGAGCCTTCAGCAAATTCCATACGTTGCAGGGCGGCTTTGACAAAGTCGGGCACTGGCACAAAGTTTTTGCGCAACGCCTTGGGCAAGCTGCGCACCAGCGCAATACACTTGGCTTCGATCATGCCCGGTACCAGCCACTCCAAGCGCTCAGGCGCCAGCACCGGCAACAACGGTGCAGGCACTTTGACCGTCACCCCGTCTCGTGGGTGGTTAGGCTCAAAGTGATAACTGAGCTCCAGGGTCAAATCCCCCAGGTGCAGGGTGTCCGGATAATGCTTGGCGGTGATTTCGGTGGCTTCGCGCGCCAGCACGTCTTCTTCGCGCATGATCAGCAATTGCGGGTCTTTCTGACTATTGACCCGATACCAGCTGTCAAAGGTCGCAGTCTGATGAATCTCGGCCGGCAGGCGTGCGTCATAAAACGCATAGAGGGTTTCTTCGTCCGCCAGAATGTCGCGACGACGCGCCTTGGCCTCCAGCTCATCGAGCTGTTCGAGCAATTGCGCATTGGCCGTCAGGCACTTGGCCCGCGACTGAATCTCGCCGCGCACCAGCGCTTCACGGATAAACAATTCACGCGACAGCACCGGGTCAATCGGCCCGTAATGCACGGCACGGCGACCGACCACGATCAACCCGAACAAAGTGATCTGCTCATAAGCCACCACTTGCCCGCGCTTCTTCTCCCAGTGCGGTTCAAAGTGGTTCTTTTTGATCAGGTGCCCGGCCAGCGGCTCGATCCAGTCCGGTTCAATCTTGGCCACCATCCGCGCATACAGCTTGGTGGTCTCAACCAGTTCAGCGGTCATCAACCATTGCGGGCGCTTTTTACCCAGCCCTGAGGCGGGGTGAATCCAGAACCGGCGCTGACGCGCGCCCAGGTAGTCGCCGTCTTCGGTCTTTTGTCCGATTTGACTCAGCAAGCCCGACAACACCGCCTTGTGCAGTTTTGGATAGTCAGCCGGGTCTTTGTTGATCGTGAGTTGCAGGTCGCGGCAGATCAAACTCAACTGACGGTGAGAATCACGCCACTCACGCAACCGGAGATAGTTCAGGAAGTTCTTTCGGCACCAGTTACGCAACGGGCTCGCCGTCAACGCCTGGCGCTGCTCTTCAAAACCGCGCCATACGTTGATCAGGGCAGCGAAGTCTGAGTCGACATCTTTCCATTGCGCGTGGGCCTGATCCGCAGCCTGCTGACGCTCGGGCGGACGTTCACGCGGGTCTTGCACCGACATCGCACTGGCGACGATCAATACTTCCTGCAAACTGCCAAGCTTGGCCGCTTCCAGCAACATGCGGCCCATGCGCGGATCGACCGGCAAGCGTGCCAATTGGCGACCCAGCGGCGTCAGCTGGTTCTCGCGGTTAACCGCCGACAGCTCTTGCAGCAGGTTGAAACCGTCGGTGATGGCCTTGCCATCCGGCGGCTCGATAAACGGAAACGCGGTAATTTCACCCAGACGCAGGTGCAGCATCTGCAAGATAACAGCCGCCAAGTTAGTACGCAGAATCTCTGGATCCGTGAATTCCGGGCGCCCGTTAAAGTCTTCCTCGGCGTACAAACGCACGCAAATCCCCGGTTCAACCCGACCGCAACGACCTTTACGCTGATTGGCGCTGGCTTGGGAAATGGCTTCAATCGGCAGGCGCTGCACCTTGGCCCGATAGCTGTAGCGACTGATGCGCGCAGTACCGCTGTCGATCACGTAGCGGATGCCCGGTACGGTCAGCGACGTTTCAGCGACGTTAGTCGCCAGCACCACACGCCGCCCAGGATGCGACTGGAAAATCCGTTGCTGCTCAGCCGGTGACAGCCGGGCGTACAACGGCAGGATTTCGGTGTGCTTGAGTTGCGCCTTGCGCAGCATATCGGCGGCATCGCGAATTTCGCGCTCGCCGGGCAAGAACACCAACACGTCGCCGGGACTTTTGCGCTCGCTGCGTTCAAAGGCCGCGATCTCATCGAGGGTGGCGATGATCGCCTGATCGACGCTCAAATCCTCTTCGACGCTGTTGCCCTCTTCGTCCTGCTCGGACGTCAGCGGGCGATACCAGGTTTCGACCGGGAAGGTGCGGCCTGACACTTCAACAATCGGCGCATCGTTGAAATGCTTGGAGAAGCGTTCCAGGTCGATGGTGGCCGAGGTGATGATGACTTTCAGGTCTGGACGACGTGGCAGCAGAATTTTCAGGTAACCCAACAGGAAATCGATGTTCAGGCTGCGCTCATGCGCTTCGTCGACGATGATCGTGTCATAACGTTCAAGGTAACGGTCGTGCTGGGTTTCGGCCAGCAAAATGCCATCGGTCATCAGCTTGATCAGGGTGTTGGAATCGCTCTGATCCTCGAACCGCACCTGATACCCGACCAGAGCCCCCAGCGGCGTACCCAGCTCTTCGGCAACCCGACTGGCCACACTGCGCGCAGCGATCCGGCGCGGCTGGGTGTGGCCGATCAAGCCCTGTTGGCCACGGCCAATTTCGAGGCAGATTTTCGGTAACTGCGTGGTTTTACCCGAACCGGTTTCACCGGCCAGAATCAACACCTGATGTTTGAGCAACGCTGCCTTGATCTCGTCGCGCTTGGCGGCAATCGGCAGGCTTTCGTCATAACGAATCAGCGGCACGCTGGCCGCCCGCGCACTGACTTGCGCGCACGACGCCTGCACCCGCTCGGCCCACGCCGCCAGCTTGGCGTCATCAGGCTTTTTGCGCAGCTCATGCAACTGCCGACGCAGCTTGTGCCGGTCGGCAATCATGGCTTGATCGAGGTTTTTCAACAATTGGTCGATAGCAGGCGATTCGTCAGTCATCAGGTGCGCAAAAGTCTTCGTAAATGCAGGAGGCGGATTGTCGCAGATTTGGGCGCTACAGACACAGGGATAACAGTGGGCGCGAGCCCGCCAGCGATGGGACTGTTGGCAGGCGTAGCCATTGCCTTGCGCGCTGCATCCCCTACACTGCGCGCCTCAATCCTTGTAAGGAAACATTCGTGAGACCCGTCGATATTGTACGCATGCTGTCGCTGGCCGGAATGTGGGGCGCCAGCTTTCTGTTTATGCGCATTATCGCGCCAGCACTTGGGGCAATTCCCACGGCATTTTTCCGGGTGTCGATTGCGGCCATCGGCTTGCTGGTGATCTTGGCGCTGATGCGCGTGAAGTGGAACTTCGAAGGCAAGCTCAAGGCGGTGTTGATACTGGGGGTGATCAACTCAGGGTTGCCGGCCACCCTGTATTCGGTGGCGGCCCAAGTATTGCCAGCCGGTTATTCAGCCATTTTTAATGCAACCACACCGTTGATGGGTGTGTTGATCGGGGGGCTGTTTTTCAGTGAAAAGCTGAGCCCGAACAAATTGGCCGGGGTGTTTCTGGGGTTGTTCGGCGTCGCGGTGTTAACGCGTGCCGGGCCAATGGCCTTTGACAAAGACTTGCTCGTAGGCGCCTTCGCCTGCTTACTGGCCACCACCAGCTATGGTTTTGCCGGCTTTTTGGCACGCCGCTGGCTGGATCAGCAAGGCGGCCTTGACCCGCGTCTCTCAGCGTTGGGCAGCATGCTGGGCGCCACGTTATTTCTACTACCGCTGTTTGCGATCAGCCTGATCCATCAGCCGCCTGCTGATTGGGGGGGTGCCAGCGTGTGGTTGTCGTTGCTGGGGCTAGGACTGGTGTGTACGGCATTCGCCTATATCCTGTTCTTCCGCTTGCTGACCAGCATAGGCCCGGTTAAATCCATGACAGTGACCTTTATGATTCCGCCGTTTGGCGTGTTGTGGGGCGCGCTGTTTTTGGGTGAGCCGCTTTCAATGGCGCATGTGTATGGCGGATTGCTGATTGCCATGGCGGTGTGGCTGGTGCTCAAGCCGGCAAAATGAAGATACCTTGCGGGAGCACGCTCGCCTCGCGATCTTTTAAAGGATCAAAAGATCGCGAGGCAGCGTGCTCCTGAAAGGTTGCTAGGCGGGTTTACGGAACACGAACACCAGGCCAATGATGATCAGCGCCATCCCCAGCAAGCTCAGCGCAGCCAGTTTATTGCCGAAAATCAGGTAGTCCATGATCGCCGTTACCGCAGGCACCAGGTAAAACAGGCTGGTGACGTTGACCAGATTGCCTTTCGAAATCATCCGGTACAGCAACAAGGTCGCCAGCACCGATACGACTAACCCCATCCACAACACCGGCACTGCAAAGCCTGCGCTGTGTTCGAAGTGAAACGGTTGAAACGGCACAAACAACGCACACAGCAGCAACCCGGCAAGGTATTGCAAAGGCAGCGTGCCAAGTGGGTTTTGGGTAATGCGTTTCTGCATCAGGGTGCCCGCCGTCATGCTGGCCAGCGCCAGCAACGCGTAAAGGATGCCGATCCATGACAAACCCGCCAGACCAATGCCCTGATACACCACCAGAATCAACCCGGTTAGCCCCAACCCTAAACCCAGGGAGCGACTGAATGAATGGCGGCGCTCCATGATCACGGCGGTCAAAATCGGCTGCACGCCCATCACTGTCGCCATGACGCCGGGTGTCACTTTCAGGTCCAGTGCCAGCAGATAAAAGATCTGATAGGCGCCCAACAACACCATCCCGGTGGCCAGCGCATAACCCATCGCTTTGCGGCCACGGGGCATCTGGAACTTCATCAGCGGGATCAACAGCACCAACGCCAATAGAGCAATAGCAAAGCGAATCAACAGAAAGGCAAAGGGCGAAGCATGGGCTAAGCCCCATTTAGAGAAAATCGCACCGCTGCTCCACAGCAAAACGAACAGGCTCGTAGAAACAGCCGCCAGCGCGGATTCTTTAGAAATCGAAAACATGAGAAACACCTGTCATCAGGCAAAAAAAGCCAACTCAGCCGAAACTGAAATTCAATGGTTTTTTAGACGGGTGCGGACAGCCGAATGATCAGCTCAGCCCGCAATACCAACACCCGGTGGCGATACAACGACGTACACCACAGTGCGGCTGACAGGAGGATAGTGACTGATCTGCGCCGGGTGTTGCTCCCCGCACGGCACGACGCCAGCACCGACTGCTGGAGCGACAACGCTGTGAAGAAGAGAAACCGGCATGAGCTGATCTTTTTTGAATAAGGAGAGTGAGCGTTTGGCTCATCGAGCGCTGACTATAACCAGCGCTCGACATAAATTGCAATGACTTATCCGAACAACCAGCGCCACAGCACGACCAGCACGATGACCGCCAATATTGGCCGCGCCACGCGGTATAGCTTGGGGTTGCGGCGCTTCCATTGCTTGACCACGCCACTGAAACGGTCGCTAAAGGTTTTGCTCCAGGCGTAGGCCTTGTTGATACCCCCTACACGTTCGTCATCGAGGTTTTGCGGCGCGGTGGCCTTGCCCAACTGCGCACTGACCCAACGGTTGATACGGGTCATGAGGCGGCTGGTAAGCGGACGTTCAATGTCGCAAAACAGAATGACGCGGGTGATATCGGTTTCGTTTTTGACCCAATGCACGTAGGTCTCGTCGAACATGACATCCTCACCGTCGCGCCAGGCATATTCCTCGCCATCGACGAAGATGCGGCACGCGTCAGAGTTCGGTGTCGACAGGCCCAAGTGGTAACGCAACGAGCCGGCAAACGGGTCACGGTGCGGGTTGAGATGGCTGCCACCCGGCAACAAGGCAAACATCGCGCCTTTGACGTTGGGGATGCTGTTGACCAGTTCAACGGTTTTAGGACACAGCAGTTCGGCTGATGGCAGCGCTTTGTCGTACCACTTGAGGTAAAAACGCTTCCAGCCTTTTTTGAAGAACGAGCCAAAACCGGCATCGTTGTTCTTTTCGGCGGCACGAATGTAGCCCTCGTCGAACAAGTGCATGGCCTCTTCGCGAATCACTTGCCAGTTGTCTTTGAGCACATCCAGCTCAGGGAATTTACTGCGATCCAGGTAAGGCTTGGACGGCACGCCCGAGAACAAATACATCAAGGCGTTGTAGGGCGCAAAGAACGCGGAGTGGTTGACGAACTGTCGTAACACCGGCAAACGTGCCTTGCCGCGCAAATGCACGTAAAGAATGCTGCCGACAAACAGCAGTATCAGCCCTGCCTTGATGGCGAAGGATAAGGTCATGCAACAACTCCTCGAAAATACCGTGCGGCACCCATAGCCCGCCGTGGCAGCCGGTCATGATAAACACTACCGGCGCAGGACAAAACCCGCGTATTCCAACAATCAGCTTTATGGATTATGTAATAACGGCGTAATTATGCATAAGCAGGGTTCAAGTGGGTTGATATACGTCAGAGACTCACCTGTTTGAGACCTATCCCTGTGGGAGCGGGCTTGCTCGCGATTCAGACAACGCGGTGTTTGAAATCAATCACGTCGAGCCCATCGCGAGCAAGCCCGCTCCCACAGGACTTGCCTCTTAGGGCTGTAATTCCTGTTCGCTGAACATATCACTGAACAGGAAGCTCGACAGGTAACGCTCGCCCGAGTCCGGCAGGATCACAACGATCGTCTTGCCCTGCATTTGCGGGGTTTCAGCCAAACGCACCGCGACAGCCATGGCCGCACCGCAAGAGATGCCGCACAGGATCCCTTCTTCTTGCATCAAGCGCAGGGCCATGGCCTTGGATTCGTCATCGCTGACCAGCTCAACCCTGTCGATGATCGACAAATCGAGGTTTTTGGGCACGAAACCGGCGCCAATCCCCTGAATCTTGTGTGGAGAAGGCTTGATCTCCTCCCCCGCCAACGCTTGAGTAATCACCGGCGAACTGATGGGTTCAACCGCGACCGACAAGATCGGTTTGCCCTGGGTGTGTTTGATATAACGCGAAATGCCGGTGATGGTGCCGCCCGTGCCGACGCCTGCGACCAGCACATCAATGCCACCTTCGGTGTCGTTCCAGATTTCCGGGCCAGTCGTTTTTTCGTGAATGGCCGGGTTGGCCGGGTTTTCAAATTGTTGCGGCATAAAGTACTGCGCTGGATCGCTGGCCTGAATCTGCGCCGCTTTGTCGATGGCGCCTTTCATACCCTTGGCCGGCTCGGTGAGCACCAGATCAGCGCCCAGCGCTTTGAGCACCTTACGCCGCTCAATGCTCATCGAAGAAGGCATGGTCAGTACCAATTTGTAACCGCGAGCCGCAGCGACAAAGGCCAAGCCAATGCCGGTGTTGCCGGAGGTGGGCTCGATAATGGTCATGCCCGGCTTGAGCACACCCCGGCTCTCGGCGTCCCAGATCATGTTGGCGCCAATCCGGCACTTCACCGAATATCCAGGGTTACGCCCTTCAACTTTGACCAGAATAGTCACGCCACGCGGCGCGATCCGGTTGATCTGAACCAGAGGCGTGTTACCGATGGAGTGCGCGTTATCTGCAAAAATGCGGCTCATGGCGGGGTCCTTATGCACCTTTTGGGAAGGCCCCAAGGGTAGGCTTCACGATTCAAGGCGTCCAGTCATGACGTGACGCTCCATTCAGAGACTGAATAAGGCGTCTGCGTTCACCTGAAGCGGACGCCGCGTTATAGTCGGACATACTTTTTAGTCTTCGCGCCCTGCCCTTGCAGGGTTCGGCTCATGGTTTGAGGAATTGCAGATGAAGTTTGAAGGCACCAGCGCCTATGTGGCCACCGACGACCTGAAACTGGCGGTCAACGCAGCGATCACCCTGGAGCGCCCGTTGCTGGTCAAGGGCGAGCCTGGCACCGGCAAAACCATGCTGGCCGAACAACTGGCTGAATCCTTTGGTTGCAAACTGATTACCTGGCACATCAAGTCCACCACCAAGGCCCATCAAGGCCTCTATGAATATGACGCGGTGAGCCGCCTGCGCGACTCGCAACTGGGTGTCGACAAGGTTCACGATGTGCGCAATTACCTGAAAAAAGGCAAGTTGTGGGAAGCCTTCGAAGCCGAAGAACGGGTAATTCTGCTGATCGACGAAATCGACAAGGCCGACATCGAGTTCCCGAACGACCTGTTGCAAGAACTCGACAAGATGGAGTTCTACGTTTATGAGACCGATGAAACGATCAAGGCCAAAGTCCGCCCGATCATCATCATTACCTCCAACAACGAAAAAGAGCTGCCGGACGCGTTCCTGCGTCGCTGCTTCTTCCACTACATCAGCTTCCCGGATCGCACCACACTGCAGAAAATCGTCGACGTGCACTTCCCGAACATTAAGAAAGAACTGGTAAGTGAAGCGCTGGACGTATTTTTTGACGTCCGAAAAGTACCCGGCCTGAAGAAAAAGCCGTCGACGTCCGAACTGGTGGATTGGCTCAAGCTGCTGATGGCTGACAACATTGGCGAGGCGGTATTGCGTGAACGTGATCCGACCAAAGCCATTCCGCCGTTGGCCGGGGCGCTGGTTAAAAACGAGCAAGACGTGCAATTGCTGGAGCGTCTGGCGTTTATGAGCCGTCGCGGTAATCGCTGATTTTTCAAGAAGGCGATAAGCATGCTGCTGAATCTGTTCAATGAAATGCGGGCGGCCAAGGTGCCGGTTTCGGTGCGCGAGTTGCTGGACCTGATCAACGCGCTGAAGAACCGCGTGACCTTCGCCGACATGGACGAGTTTTACTTTCTCGCGCGCACGATTATGGTCAAAGACGAACGCCATTTCGATAAGTTCGATCGCGCGTTTGGCGCCTATTTCAACGGCCTGCAAAACCTCAATGAACACCTTGAGGCGCTGATCCCAGAAGACTGGCTGCGCAAGGAGTTCGAACGTTCGCTGAGCGATGAGGATCGCGCTCAGTTGCAGTCCCTGGGCGGCCTGGACAAGCTGATCGAGGCGTTCAAACAGCGCCTTGAAGAGCAGAAAGAACGCCATGCCGGTGGCAATAAATGGATCGGTACGGGCGGCACCAGCCCGTTTGGCTCGGGCGGGTATCACCCCGAAGGGATTCGCGTAGGCGATGCCGGGGCTCGCCAGGGCAAGGCTGCGAAAGTCTGGGAACAGCGCGAATACAAGAACCTCGACGACCAGGTCGAATTAGGCACGCGCAATATCAAGGTTGCATTGCGCCGCCTGCGCAAGTTTGCCCGCCAGGGCGCGGCAGATGAACTGGACATCGACGCCACCATCGATCACACGGCACGTGACGCGGGCCTGTTGAATATTCAGATGCGGCCTGAGCGGCGCAACAACATCAAGCTGTTGTTGCTGTTTGATATTGGCGGCTCGATGGATTCCCACGTGAAAATTTGCGAAGAATTGTTCTCGGCCTGCAAAACCGAGTTCAAGCACTTGGAGTATTACTACTTCCACAACTTCATTTATGAATCGGTGTGGAGAAACAACCAGCGTCGCCATGTTGAACGTATCGCGACTCAGGATGTGCTGAACACATATGGCGCGGACTACAAAGTGATTTTCATCGGTGATGCGTCGATGGGCCCGTATGAAATCACCCATACAGGTGGCAGTGTCGAGCACTGGAACGAGGAACCGGGTTACAAGTGGATGCAGCGCTTTATGGAAAAGTACAAAAAGCTGATCTGGATTAATCCATACCCGAAAGATACATGGAACTACACGGCATCGACCGGCATCGTACGGGACTTGATCGAAGATCGCATGTACCCGCTGACGCTGGACGGACTGGAAGAAGGGATGCGGTTTTTGGCCAAATAAGCCACGCCTCTGCAGGCGCGAGCGTGTGATCTTTATAAGCAAAAGATCGCGAGCACACTCGCGCCTTCAGAGGTCGGTGCTTTTAGCTGTTGCGTTCGCGCCGGGCAATCCGTTCGCGTTGGCGTTTACCGCCCAGAACAACCCAGTCCACCAGCCGGAAGAAGCCTTCGATGATGAAAGAAAACAACAATGCACCGGCCATTGCCCAGCCAATGGCCGAAGGCGACAGCAACACTTGGTAGGTGTAAGTGTTGAGGGTTTCTTGCCGGATGTCCGGATCTGCGGCGTAGGCCACTTGCAGCGCACGCATGTACCACGGGCCTTGCATGGCCTGGAATTGCTCATCGAGCAAGCGCTGGCGATTGAGCAAGGTGCTCAGGCTGTTGGCATCGCTGCGAAATACCGGATCATCACTGGCCTGATAATGCGCAACCAGCGCTTGCAAATCGCCTTTGAAAAACTGGTTGGCGGTGTTCTGGAAACCGGCAAGCCCGGTTTGCGCCTCGATCAGGTGAGCTTCAACGCGGTTGGCGTAATCGTTGATAAAGCCCGGTACTTGCACGCCGATCAACAACCCCAATGTAAACAGCACCAACCGCAGGTAGCTCAGCCACATACACGCCTTTCCTTATTCGGTTGAGCCCTGGCTGACGCATTCTCCGCGTCGCCACAGGCTCCATTGGCCAGGCTCGTAGCGAGTCCAGGTTTCGTTTTCGGTCAGCGGCTCGGTGGCAATCACGGTCACCACGTCATTGGGGGTGGTTTCTGACTGAAAATCGACGATAACGTCGACATCTTTCAACCGAGCCGGGCCAAACGGTGCTCGTCGGGTAATCTGCGCCAGCTTGGTCGAGCAGTAGCAAAAAAGCCATTCGCCATCACTGAGCAAACAGTTGAATACACCTTTGCTACGGAACTCGGCGCAGGCCTGAACCAGTACCGGCAGGATGTGTTCGACATCCACCGGCTCTGGAAACGCCTCACGCACGCGATTGAGTAAATCACAGAACGCCGCTTCGCTGTCGGTATCGCCTACCGGGCGATAAAAACGCGTGCTGGGTGAGAAGTCAGCCAGTTGGCCGTTATGGGCGAAGCACCAGTTGCGCCCCCACAGTTCGCGGACAAACGGGTGGGTGTTGGACAGGCAAACTTTGCCCACGTTGGCCTGACGAATATGGCCAATGATGACTTCGCTTTTGATCGGATAACGCTGCACCAACAACGCGACTTCGGAATCACAACTGGCGCCAGGGTCCTGAAACAAACGCAGGCCACGGCCCTCGTAGAAGGCAATACCCCAGCCATCACGGTGCGGACCGGTACGCCCGCCACGCTGCATCAAGCCGGTAAAACTGAACACAATATCGGTCGGGACGTTGGCGCTCATGCCCAGTAATTCACACACGCTCGCACTCTCGCATTCAAGCTCAACGAAAAAAGATTAAACCCGTGGTTCTACCCGCGACGGGCCTGCTGGACGTGGCGCGGCTGGACGACTGTAGCGGTCCTCGCCGGCCGAACCGAACGGCTGGTCGTCTTCAGGGTCAATATCGCGTGTTTGCTCAGCCGCTGCGGTTTGCGCCTGTCGCGCCTTTCGGGCACGTTCGAGAGGCCAGCGAATCAGCACAAACAGCGCGTAGACGCAAAACGCGATGATGGTGTACATCAACAGGTCAGACACCGCACGCCAGGCGTTATTACCCACCTTGAACGCAAGGTCCAGGGCCGTAATGGCTAACGCTGGGGCGAATTGCTCTTTGACAGGGTCGATGATAGTGGGGCTTAACAACAGCACCGCCATAAGCACACGCAATGGCTCACGCAACCAACGCCACATGAAACGGGTCAGTCGCCACCATACGAGCAGGCAGCCTAAAGCGGCGAAGGCATAAAAGCCCCAGGCGATCAGATAGTCGTTCTCGGTCATGGTATCCATGGTCGGCAGGCAATGAGGCGCTATGATAACGGCTTTTCGAGAGTGCGGCTGCACCGCCTTCAGCGGCTCTTCTATTCATGCAGGTTTCAGAGATCACTTAATGACCGAATCAGCCTACGCAAACAACGCCCCTATCGCACACAAGGTCGATGGTACTGACCCCTACTCATGGTTACAAAATCGCGATAGCAAAGAGGTTTTGGACTACCTGATTGCGGAAAACAACTATCAGGAAGCTCAATTGGCCGATCAGGCCGAATTGCGTGAGACGCTGTTTCAAGAGATCAAGGGCCGAATTCGCGAGACTGATTTGTCGCTGCCCTCCCCTTGGGGCCCGTATTTGTATTACACCCGCACCAATGCCGGTGACGAGTACCCCCGCCATTACCGCTGCCCGCGCCCGGCCGATGACAGCCAGCACGTGGACGAAAATGCCGAACAATTGCTGCTGGACCCTAACGTTCTGGCCGATGGCGGCTTTATTTCACTGGGTGCGTTCAGCATCAGCCCTGATCACCAGCGCTTGGCCTATAGCCTGGATACCAGCGGCGACGAGACTTACCGCCTGTTCGTTAAAGCGTTGAACAGCGGCGCGGTGACTGAACTGCCCTTTGAAAACGGCGATGGCAGCATGACGTGGGCCAATGACAGTCAGACGCTGTTTTTCGCGGAGCTGGATGAGACCCATCGCCCGCACAAGCTGTTTCGCCACACACTGGGTGAAACGGCGGCGCACGAGGTGTTTCATGAGGCCGACGGACGTTTTTTCCTGCACTGCTATCGCTCAAGTTCCGAGCGCCAGCTGATTCTGTTGCTCAATAGCAAAACCACCAGCGAAACATGGGTGCTGGACGCCGATCAGCCGCAACAGGGATTCAGTTGCCTGGCGCCGCGGGTTGAGGGCCACGATTACAGCGTCGACCATGGCCTGTACGAAGGGCAATGGGCATGGTTTATTCGCACCAATCAAGACGGCATCAACTTTGCGTTGTATTACGCGCTGGGTGACGCCCCACAACGTAGTGACTGGCAACGCCTGATCGCCCACGACGACAGCGTGATGCTCGAAGGCCTCAGCCTGAACGCCAACGCGTTGTGCCTGAGCCTGCGCGAAGGCGGCCTGCCAATCATTGAGATACGTCCCAATGGATTACCGGCATACCGCGTTCAACTTCCAGACGCGGCCTACAGCCTGTATGTGCAGGACAGTCTGGAATTTCACAGCGAGCACATTCGCCTGCGTTACGAATCGCTGAACCGCCCGGCACAGGTGCGCCAGTTGACGCTGGCCAATGGCGAGCAAACGGTGCTCAAGGAAACGCCAGTGCTTGGGCCGTTCAATGCCGATGACTACATTAGCCAGCGTTTGTGGGCGACCGCGCCAGACGGAACTCAAGTGCCGATCAGCCTGGTGGTCAAGCGTGCAGCGCTGGGTAAACCGACACCCCTGTATCTGTACGGCTACGGCGCCTATGGCGAAAGCCTTGATCCGTGGTTTTCCCATGCCCGCCTAAGTTTGCTGGAGCGCGGCGTGGCGTTTGCCATTGCGCATGTTCGCGGTGGCGGTGAATTGGGCGAAGCCTGGTATCGCGCGGGCAAGCAGGAGCATAAACACAACACGTTCAGCGATTTTATTGCCTGTGCCGAACACTTGATCGATAAGGGTCTGACCCGCAGCGATCAGTTGGTGATCAGTGGCGGCAGCGCGGGCGGCCTGTTGATCGGTGCAGTGCTCAATCAGCGCCCTGAACTGTTCGAGGCAGCGATTGCCGAAGTACCGTTTGTCGATGTCCTCAACACCATGCTCGACCCGGAGTTGCCGCTGACAGTCACCGAATACGACGAATGGGGCAATCCGCAAGAGCCTGACGTGTATGAACGGATCAAGGCGTACGCTCCGTATGAAAATGTAACCGCGCAAGCGTACCCGGCCATGCTGGTGATTGCCGGCTACAACGACAGTCGCGTGCAATATTGGGAAGCGGCCAAGTGGGTGGCCAAGCTGCGCGCCACCAAGACTGACGACCACCTACTGTTACTCAAGACCGAGCTGGACGCAGGCCATGGCGGCATGAGCGGACGTTACCAAGGCCTGCGCGACGTGGCGCTGGAATACGCGTTTGTGTTCAAGGTGTTGGGGATCTAACACCCGCTGCAGTCGCTGCAGCAGGTTGCGAAGGGTTGCGGAGCAACCCCGTTTCCTTAAACGCCCCACGGACCGCTTCGTAACCTGCGGCCAGCAGCTACAAAAAGTCACTCCACCGCAGGCTTAGCTTTCGACTCTTTCGGCTCAAGCCCCGGCAACGGTTGGTCTTTGGGCGGCGGCTGCGGCAGGTCGATCGGCGGCAGCGGGACCTGACTGCTCCCGGCAACGGGCTTTGGCACCGCGCGCGGAGTAATCTGCGGGTACGGGGTGGGCGTCGCCGTGCCCGGCGAGCCCGGTGCTGGTGCCACGGGCACGCTAGGAATAGGGGTTAATTCCGCTGCCTGGGTTGCACTTATCGAGAGCGCCCCCCACACAATGGCCGTTAGAATAGTGCGCTTCATCAATCACTCCGTTGCCAGACCGGCTTATCTGCCATCAGGCTACTCGTAACCAGCTGTTTTTGTCCCCTTTCTATGAGATTTCCATGAAACGTTTTGTTTTGCTCGACACCACCCCGATCCCCGAAAACGGCGGTGCCTTGTGCCTGTTCGAGTATGGCGAAGACTTCGTGATCAAAATTCAGGGCGGCGACGGCGGCCAACTGATGAACACTCGCATGCACGGCTCCGAAGATGCCTTGGCCGAGATCCCGTGCCGTAAAGTCGCCGGTCGACCGCAATCGCGGGTGTTGATTGGCGGGCTGGGTATGGGTTTTACCCTGGCCTCGGCGCTCAAGCATTTGGGTAAGACCGCCGAAGTGGTGGTCGCCGAACTGGTGCCGGGCGTTGTGGAGTGGAATCGTGGCCCGCTGGGCGAAAAAGCCGGCAACCCGCTGCAAGACCCGCGCACGGTGATCCGCATGGAAGACGTGGCCAAGGTGCTGCAAGCCGAGCCAAACGGCTTTGATGCGATCATGCTCGACGTCGACAACGGCCCCGAAGGCCTGACCCAAAAAGCCAATAGCTGGCTGTACTCGGCAGGCGGCTTGAGCGCTTGTGCCAAGGCGCTGCGACCAAAAGGCGTGCTGGCAGTGTGGTCGGCCAGTGCCGACAAACAGTTTTCAGACAAACTGCGCAAAGCCGGCTTTAAAGCCGAAGAGGTCCAGGTGTTCGCCCACGGCAACAAGGGCACGCGCCACACGATTTGGATTGCTGAAAAAATCAAAGGCTGATCAACAGCTAAACTTCACGACATACCCCTCACTCGTCTTAAAGGTGAACCCCATGAGTTCAGCGAACCCACCGTCCCACACCGCCAAGCTGGACCGCATCCTGGCCGATGCCCAGCGTGACCGTGAAATGGGCTACCGCGACAAAGCCCTGAGAATGTACCCCCACGTATGTGGCCGCTGCGCCCGCGAGTTTGCTGGCAAGCGCCTGAGCGAGCTGACCGTTCACCACCGTGACCACAACCACGACAACAACCCACAGGATGGCTCCAACTGGGAGCTGCTGTGCCTGTATTGTCACGACAACGAGCACTCGCGCTACACCGACCAGCAATACTTCTCGGACAGCTCGACCAGCAGCCCGAAAGTGGCAAAGGCCACCCATAACCCGTTTGCCGCGCTGGCCGGGCTGATGAAGAAAGACGACTAAGCCACCCGTTTGCGCTGTAGGCGCTGGCGCAGGCTACGAACTGTCGATCTTTAAATCAAAAGATCGCAGCCTGCGCCAGCTCCCAAGGAGCGTCAGATCATCTGCTGGTATACTCGCGTCTTTTTTCTGAAGGGCACCGGCACGTGGCAAACAAACGGTACAGCTGCATTGGTTTGTATAACCCAAAATCACCGGAAAACGTCGGCTCGGTGATGCGTGCGGCTGGTTGCTACAGCGTGGCGTCGGTGTTTTACACCGGTAAACGCTATGAACGCGCCCGCGATTTCATCACCGACACCAAAAAGATCCATCAAGACATTCCGCTGATTGGTATCGACGACCTGAAAAAAATCATCCCGCTGGGCTGTATACCGGTCGCCGTTGAGCTGGTCGAGGGCGCACGCGCTTTGCCTGAATACACGCACCCGGATCGGGCGATTTATATTTTTGGCCCGGAAGATGGCTCTTTGGATAAAGAGATTCTGGACTGGTGCGAGGATGTTATTTACATCCCGACCAATGGCTGCATGAACTTGGCAGCCACGGTCAATGTGGTGCTTTACGACCGCATGGCCAAGGGCAATAACACCCGCTCCGGACCAAAGTTCGGCTAGACCTTACCTTTGTTCTGCTGGCTGGCGCTCCAGTCGACCAGCAGGCTGTAGGCGATGGCGAGCAAGGTAGGGCCGATAAAAAGGCCGATAAAACCAAAGGCTATCAACCCGCCAAACACACCGAGCAACACGATCACCAGCGGCAGGTTGCCGCCCCGGCTGATCAGATAGGGTTTAAGCACGTTATCGACACCGCTGATGATCAACGTGCCCCAGATACCGAGGAAAATCGCCATCCCGTAGTCGCCCTTCCAGGCCAGCCAGGCCGTGGCCGGGATCCAGATCAGTGGCGGCCCCATGGGTATCAGGCTGAGCAGGAAAGTCGCCAGCCCAAGCACAAGCGCGCCCGGCACCCCGGCAATCAAAAAGCCGATCAGCGCCAGCAAGGCTTGCGCCGCAGCCGTACCGATCACCCCGTTAACCACGCGCTGGACCGTACCCGCTACCAGTTCTTGATAATAATCGGCACGCTCGCCGATCAACCGCTCCAACAGGCCGTGAACAAAGATCGCCAGGCGCGGCCCATCGCGGTAGAAAAAGAACACGAAGACAATGCTCAGCGTCAGTTCAAGAATCCCGCCGCCGATTTGCGCACTGCGGGCCAGCAGCCAGTTACCCACCTGCCCAAGATAAGGTTTGACTGCCACGATCAGGGCTGCGCCCTGCTCATCGATGGTGTTCCACATGCCCACTAAACGCTCACCGACCAACGGGATACCCGCCAGCCAGGTCGGCGCCTCGGGCAAGCCTTCGAGCTGCACGTCTTTGACGAACGTGGTGGCGTCCCGCACATGGTCTGCCAGGTTGAACCCAAGCCACACCAATGGGCCGGCGACGAGCAACATCCAGCCAAGGGTCAGGATGCTCGCCGCCAGCGACTCACGCCCGTTGAGCCAGCGGGTCAGCAGGCGCATCAGCGGCCAACTGGCAAACGCCAGCACCGCGCCCCAGAACAAGGCTGACCAGAAAGGCGCCATCACCCACAGGCTCGCGCCGAACAGCACCACGAGCAGGATCTGCACCAACAGGCGATCATTATTGAGCATGTATGTTCCGCACAAAGGTCTGAATTGGATATTGAGACGACGACTACCAAAAGAGTGTAGCCGCCGCTTGGCCGCGTCTCGGGTCTGTTCCCGTTTCACTGCTAGCCACGTCGCTGGCTAAATTTGAGACGCAGCCCCTAGCGTAACAACTCGACATGCAAGCCCTTGGCCGCACGCTCGCCAAGTTCCATGCGCGCCGCCCGCACACCACTCTTGATCAGTGCTTCACGCCAGGCAGATGCCTTGGCACCGGTCAAACTGACCCTGGAGGTCACATCAAGGTTCAACGCCCTGGAGATCAACTTGAGCCACTGATCATCCGGCTCCCCCACCAGCTTGGGAAAATCCAGCTCGCCCGTGTTTTTCAACTGGCGCTGCAAGGTCGCTGAAGTGGGCAAGAGTTCGCCTAAATCGGTACTCGCCAGGAGTTGCTCAACATGCAGATAGGCTTTGCGACCACCGCGATTGATGCCGTACAAGGCGACGAGTTGGTTGTCCTCGGGAGCCGCTCGACGCAGCAACAAGTAGGTTTGTTGGTCGTCGGAACCGACCAGTTTGGAGTTACCGAACACTTCGTTGGCCCACAGGCTGCTCTCGCCGCAATCACGGCCCTGACACCAGAACAGCAGTTCTGCGCCTTGTTGTTGCAAGGCTTCACGGGCAGCCGTGAAGGCTTGCGTGGCCGTGTGTTCTGCAGGTAATTCGTACGTGACGGCCGTGGTCTGCCCACGGGTGTTGACCTGCCCCTCGAAACGCAGGCGGCCACTGATTTTGCGGATCGAGCCCACCGGGTAAATCCGCTCGACGTCAGGTTGTACGGTGTAATCGACTATTTGCGCGTCGGCCAGCCGTGGCAGGCCTTGTAAATCATGACTGCCAGGCACATCGGCGGCCCATACCCAAGGGCCAAAACAGCTCAGGCCCAGCGCCAGAATAAAGCGATTAGGTATGTTCATTGGCGTCTCACGATAGAGACCGGATGGCCTTTCGGGGTCGCAGCGTTGCAGTGATCCATCATGGTTGTCTCCCATTTCAACCCGCCAAGCCTCGGCAGTTGGCCGCCGCAAGTCAAGGAACGGCGAAGAACCGATTGAAACAGTCTGCAACAAGGATGGCCCCCGCCTCGTCATTCAGGTGCAAATGGTGGCCGCCAGGCAACCGGTTCAACGTAAAGGGTAGACGATTCAGCAACTCGGGATGACTGGCCAGCATGCCCTGTTCTGCGACCACCAGCGTCGTGGGGCAACTGATCCGCCGAACAAAGGACATGGCCTGCTCATCACTCAGGCGCAAGGGTGACGGTAATGTCAGGCGGCTGTCGCTGCGCCAGCTGTAGCCGCCGGGCACGGGCATCAGCCCGCGCTGGGCCAACAGCTCGGCGGCTTCTCGACTGACCGCGACCATGCCTTTCATGCGCGCTTCTATCGCCCGCTCAAGGGTCGGATGCACCGACTTGCGCTTGTGCGTCAGACCGAGCTGCGCCTGCAGGGCCTGGCCCATGCGCTCGGCTGTGTCGCCTTCGGGAGCGCTGCGCAGGATTATCCCGTCGATCAGCGCCAAGTGGGTGACACGCTCAGGGAGTGAGCCGGCCACAATGACAGAGACAATCGCGCCCAGCGAATGCCCCAGCAATGCAAAACGCTCCCAGCCCAACTGTTCAGCGACGCATAGCACGTCAAAGGCGTAATCGGCCAGCGCGTACCCGGCCCCCCGCGGTCGGTGGTCCGAGTGGCCGTGCCCTGCAAAATCCAGCGCCACGATGCGCAGGCCGGACAATTTGGGCGCCAGCCGCGCAAAGCTGTTGGCGTTGTCCAGCCAGCCGTGCAGGGCAATGACCGGCAGCCCGTCTTCGGGACCGAAAATATGCGCGGCCAGTTCGATATGCGGCAGGCTCAAGCGGACTTCTTCAACCACAGGGTTCATGCAGGGTGCTCTTCAGGGGCCGGGGTGAGAGAGTTCCCAGCGGGCAAAAATTTGTTTGAGCAGGCTGGCGGTGGCTTGCGGCTGCTCCAGCGGGAACATGTGCCCGCCGGGCACACTCAGTGACTCACCGCGAGGCATACGCGCCACGGCCCGCGCATGATGGCGCATGACGACGCGACTGTCTTGCCCGCGCACCATGGTCAATGGCACCTGCAACTGAAAGATCCGCCCCGGATTGGTGTGGGGAACACCGCGGTAGATGTTGATTTCTGTGGCGGGGTCAAAGCTCAGCCGTAAACGGTCTTCAACTGGCTGCAAGCCATGCTCCAGGTAGGCTTCAAAGCAGTCGGGGTCGAAACTGCGAAACAGTGACTTGCCTGCGAAATAGTCACGGGCCGCTGCACGATCAGCAAATTCTTCGCGCCGCCCCAACGTGCGACCGGCCGGGGTCAGACGGTCGATAAAGCCAAAACGCTTGGCAGCACGAATCACCCATTGATCGGTGAGCGTCAGTACCGGCGAGTCGAGCATGACCACACCTTTGTACAAGTGCGGGCAACGCAATGCCGCGTGCAGATGCAACATGCCTCCCAGCGAGTGGCCAACGCCCAGCACCGGCTCGGGTTGCTGTTGCAGGTGATAGATCAGCTCATCGACCAGGTTGTGCCAGTTATTGTCCACCGGAAAACGCGGGTCATGCCCGTGCTGAGGCAGCCAAGTGACGCTGAAATCCGGGGCCAGCGCCTCAAATAACTTGCCGTAGGTACCTGACGGGAAGCCATTGGCATGGGCGAAAAAAATCTGCCGAGACATACAAGGCGTCCATAGGTAGGAAATACGCCTTATTGTCTGTAGGAAAATTCACCATATCAACGACCGTATGCGCCATGAATGACGCCACTACGGCCATTGCAATGCCGAATCAACGTGCGGGCGGTGTTTCACCCAGGGGCACGACAGCGATGGTCAGCCGAGATATGCAGTTGAGTTTTCCGTTGTCGTCAGTCAAACGAATATCCCACACATGGGTGGTGCGCCCGATGTGAACCGGCCTTGCTATAGCGCTTACCCGGCCGCTGCGCACCCCTCGCAGATGGTTTGCGTTGACCTCAAGCCCCACGCAATAGAATTTCTGTGGGTCGACACACAAGTAACTGGCCATCGAACCCAGGGTTTCGGCCAGCACAACCGAGGCGCCCCCGTGCAACAAGCCAAACGGCTGATGAGTGCGATGGTCCACCACCATGCTGGCACTGATGGACTGGTCATCGAAAGCATCAAAGGTAATATCCAGCACGTCACAGATAGTGTTTTTGCGCATCGCGTTGAGGTGCGCTAGATCCGGCTGGGTGGTCCACAAGCTCATGGGTCATTCCTTGCTCAGTGAGTGTTGGTTGCCATTTTGTCGTAGGATTTTTCGGCAACACTACCTCTAACTATCTTTCACTCACACTCAACTGCGCAACCGTTAGTAAAAACGGTGGCCGCTGCCGCAGGCTACAACGGGTATTTTTCTACCGGGGGTGGCGCACACTGAGCACATGCATACTGCCCGCCAGCGGCCACTCCCCCTCAAGCTCGGCCAGGCTGGCCGTTTGCATTGGCTGGGGCTGGCGCAGATGGCCAAATTGCAGCAGGCTGATCAACTCTCCAACAAACGGCTGATGCGTGACCAACAAAACATGACCGCTGTCGGGCAATTTACTCGCGGCGTACTTCGGCTCACTGTCGGGGGTCAGCCACGGCACAGTGATGAGTTCAGAGGTGAACCCCAAGGCCTTGCGCACTAACTCAGCGGTTTGCTGAGCCCGCACATACGGGCTGACAAAGATGTTGTCCAGTGGCTCGCCGATCAACTGCGCGGCACTGTGCAGCACCTGCTCCCGGCCATGAGCGGTCAGCTCACGCTCGGCATCACGCCGGGCATGGAGCTGTGCTTCACCGTGACGCAAGATCCAGAGTTTCATGGCTTGTTCTCGGTGCCGTTAGCAGGCGCCACGTACGGCGCCTCGCCCTCCGGGGCACGTGCCGCAGGCCAGTCAGCAAAAGGCCAAGGCTTTTGTTCGGTGTGAAAGCTGCCAAAGCGCCCGATCTGGGCAAGATACAGGCTCAGGCTGTCACCGAAGCTCATGAGCCCGCCATTGGGCGCGCCGTAAGCCAGGCGATAAATCAACTGCACCAGCACCAGCGCACCGAGCACGAATTGCGCGACTTGCCAAACCAGAAAAAAAACCAGCATCCACAACACGCGTATCACAATGGACTCGTACTTGGGGGCGTTTTTGCTGTCACTCATGGGCTGCTCCTGTCCTGCTCAGTTGAAACCACTGGTGGAGATAAAGTCGACGTCGGTCTTGGGCTCTGCGCGCATCAGCAGTTCGATCACCTGATTAAGCGTGCGGCCTTCAAACAGGATCGCGTGCAACCCTGCGACCAATGGCATGTAGACGTTCAGTTCCTGCGCCTTGGCCTTGAGCACCTTAAGGGTATTCACGCCCTCGGCGACTTCGCCCAAACGGGCAACCGCGTCTTCCAGACTCAAGCCTTGGCCGAGGGCAAAACCGACCTGATAGTTACGGCTTTTAGGCGAGGAACAGGTAACGATCAAATCGCCTACGCCCGCCAAGCCAAGAAAAGTCATGGGGTTTGCACCCTGGCTGACAGCAAAACGGGTCATCTCTGCCAAAGCACGGGTAATCAGCATGCTTTTGGTGTTTTCCCCCATGCCCAACGCAACGGCCATTCCGGCAATAATGGCGTACACATTTTTCAACGCCCCACCCAATTCGACGCCGAACCGATCAGCGCTGGCATAGACCCGGAACGTACGGCCATGCAACGCTGCCTGTACTGCGGTACACAGCGCTTCATCGGCGCTGGCAACCACGGTGGCCGTCAACGCATGCTCTGCCACTTCGCGAGCCAGATTAGGCCCCGAGAGCACGCCGATTCTGGCTTGAGGGGCGATTTCCTGGAGGATTTCGCTCATCAGTTTAAAGCTGTGGGCTTCGATGCCTTTAGTCAGGCTGACCAGCATTTTGCCGCTCAAACGCTCGGCGTGGACTGCCAGTACATTGCGTAAGGCGCTGGATGGCAACGCCACAAAGCACAGTTCACAGCTGTCGAGGGTCGCTTGCAGGTCGGTGACGGGCTCGACTCCCGGATGAATTTTGATGCCTTTGAGGTAACGCGGGTTTTCACGATTGAGGCGAATGGCCTCGGCTTGCTCGGGGTCACGCATCCACTGGTGCACACGATGACCGTTTTCTGCCAGCAAGTTGGCCACGGCGGTGCCAAAGCTTCCGCCTCCCAAGACCGCAATAGCGTGCTGTTCAATCATATGCAATCCCGTCATCCATCTAGTTTGGCAATCGCGGCATTATACGGGGCGCATGCCCGACGACCAGCCCCAGCGCACTGCAGCTGCAGGATTGTTAAGACGGCGACTGCACATGTGATCATTGCGCGTGTTAAGTTTCCTTGCGCAGCTGGTCGCGCGTGCGGGCACACCGCGGTTTTGAACGATTGCAGCCGAAGAAAAGCAGCCTCTGACTGGCAAAGTATGAAAGCTCAGTTACCATGCCGCCTTTATATCCACAGCCAAGGGCAGCTCTGCTGCACCCACGAATGCCCCATCTCAAGTCAAGGATGACAGTTCACATGGACAACATCGCTGCTGACATGTGCACAACTGAAGGGATTGCTCATTGATGAGAGCACGTAGTCACTGGGATATTCACACCCGTACACAGATGATGAGCCTGGGGCCAGCATTGTTATTAACCCTGTTGCTCATCAGTTTTTTTACCTTCGTACGCATCCAGGACTTGCGTCAGGAACTGGATTACACAGGCCAATTAATTGCCAACCAACTAGCCCCGGCAACTGAATACGGGGTTATTTCGGGTAACGCCCAAATACTGGAAGCCTTGATAAAAGCGTCGCTGAACACACCTCACGTCGAGTTCGTGCAGGTACAAGATCGCGCAGGCAATACGCTGGCTCAAGCCGAGCAACCGGCATTTTCGCAGAACCCTCGCGCCGCCGTTGAGGTATTCCAGGCCCCCGTGCGATGGCAGAAAAACACCTCAGGCGATGCGTTCTTAATGAAGAACAGCCAGGCCACCTTGCCCGAAGAAGATTATCTGGGCCGTGTTCTGGTCGGCATGTCGAATAATGCGTTCAGTAAGCGCCAGCAAGAGATCTTGCTCAAAGCAGTGATTCTCGCGCTATTTGCATTGGGCTTCACCTTCCTGCTGGCCAGACGCCTGGCCTCCAACCTTTCCAAACCCATCAGCGACATGAGCAAGGCGGTCAAGGCCATCCAGCAAGGCGATTACAAAGCGCCTTTGCCGGTGGTTGACGATGGTGAACTGGGCAGCCTCGCGCAACACATCAATAATCTGGCCGAAGGCCTTGAGCTGGCCAGTCGTGAACAACAGACTGCCATTGCTCAACTGATTCAAACCCGTGAAGAAGCCGAGCGGGCCAACCGCGCCAAAACGGACTTTTTAGCGATGATGAGCCATGAGCTTCGCACCCCAATGAATGGCGTATTGGGAATGCTGCAGTTACTGGAAACGACCAGGATGACCGAGGAGCAGGCGGAATATGCCGCCCTCGCCTGCGAGTCCACTGAGCATTTGCTCAAAGTGATCAACGATATTCTCGATTTTTCGCGCATCGAGCGTTCAACGCTGGAACTGGAACACATAGCGTTCAACCTTTTGGATTTGATCGACAACTGCGTACAAGCCTTCCAGTTCAGTGCCGGTCAACGTGATTTGCTGTTGCAACTGACGATCCCCGACGACTTTAAGGCTTTACATGTGCTCGGCGACCCAACCCGGATACGGCAAATTCTGGTCAATCTA
This sequence comes from Pseudomonas sp. NPDC096917, assembly GCF_044762555.1. Taxonomy (NCBI): domain Bacteria; kingdom Pseudomonadati; phylum Pseudomonadota; class Gammaproteobacteria; order Pseudomonadales; family Pseudomonadaceae; genus Pseudomonas; species Pseudomonas sp. NPDC096917. The sequence goes on from NZ_JBIWEO010000004.1 coordinate 275,369, forward strand.
ATCGGGAATGCATTGAAATTCACCGAGCACGGCAGCGTGAGTATCGAGGCCCAGTGGCAGCCATTGGATCACGAATTAATCTGGTTTACCTGCTCGGTGCGCGACAGCGGCATCGGAATCAGCTCCGATAAGCTGGAGTCGATGTTTAATGCCTTCCAGCAAGCTGACAGCTCGATTTCACGGCGCTATGGCGGTACAGGCCTGGGCCTGCCCATTGCCCGTACGCTGGCCGAGCGCATGGGCGGCAGGTTGCACGCCAAGAGTGAAGAAGCTCAGGGTTCGGTGTTTACCCTGGAAATCCCGCTGGAGCTGCATCAGCCTGTGACGGCCAGTAAAAGGCTGGCGATCACGGCACAACCACTGAGTCCACAAGGCCGTAAAGTCTTGTTGGTGGAGGACAACCCGGTCAATCAGGTCGTTATTGAAGCCACCTTGAAAAGCTTGGGGTATGAAGTGTGCGTGGTCAGTGACGGAGCGCAGGCGATTCATCACGCCAATACCGAACTCTACGTGGCGATTCTGATGGACTGCCGATTACCCGTGATTGATGGTTACGAAGCCACTCGGCAAATCCGCCAATTGGCAGGCTGTGTCGCGGTCCCCATTATTGCCCTGACCGCCAATGCATTGCAGGGCGATCGGGAAACCTGTCTGCAAGCCGGTATGAACGATTACCTTGCCAAGCCGTTCAAACGAGAGGAGCTGGAGCAGATTTTACAGCGTTGGGTCCAGTAACTTGTGGCTAATGAGGCACCTGCGACTGGCGTTAAACGCAAAAGTGCGGCAGTCTTAGGCACCCGAATGGGCCCCTGAACCGGCCCGATTTAAATTTTCAGTGCACAAGTGTACATTCCTGTCCTTTGCGCTGTGACTTTCACTACAACGCAATAGTCTATGTGTAGGCTGGCGAACTGAAACACCATGTTTCGGTTGGTCGGGAAGATTTGCCCCACCTTGCCACATGGGATTATTGAGGAGCTCGCATGACCAAACAAAACGCCTTTACTCGGGAAGATCTGCTGCGCTGTAGCCGCGGCGAACTGTTCGGCCCAGGTAACGCGCAACTGCCCGCCCCTAACATGCTGATGGTGGATCGCATCACCCATATCAGTGAAGAAGGCGGCAAGTACGGCAAAGGTGAATTGGTCGCCGAGCTGGATATCAATCCAGACCTGTGGTTCTTTGCCTGCCACTTTGAAGGCGATCCGGTAATGCCGGGCTGCCTGGGCCTCGACGCCATGTGGCAGCTGGTAGGTTTCTACCTGGGCTGGCAAGGTTTGCCTGGCCGCGGTCGTGCCTTGGGTTCGGGCGAGGTGAAGTTCTTTGGCCAGGTTTTGCCGAGCGCCAAGAAAGTCACCTATAACATTCAAATCAAGCGCGTCCTCAAGGGCAAGCTGAACCTGGCCATTGCCGATGGTTCGGTCACTGTCGACGGTCGCGAGATTTATACTGCCGAAGGCCTTCGGGTCGGCGTATTCACTTCCACTGAC